>CAZUTD010000207.1:2578-3398 GCA_964623185.1 uncultured Clostridiaceae bacterium | reverse complement strand
TTTTTGATATTGATGTTGCTTACTATGATAGGGGTGGGAGCCTTATTTTGTTTTTTCTAGGCCCTGCTACAGTTATCCTAGCAGTTCCATTATATAAGCAGTTGGACTTATTAAAGAAACATTTTATCCCTATTTTAGCAGGCATATTTGTTGGTTGCATCACGGCCATAGTTAGTGTTATATCCTTTGCCAGACTTTTTGGAATTAATCAAATGATAGAAATCTCTTTAATGCCCAAATCGGTCACAACACCCATAGGAATAGAACTATCTAAACAATTGGGGGGGATCCAGGGGATTACCGTGGTCGCTATAGTTATTACAGGTATTTTGGGTGCGGTTATTGCCCCTATAGTTTGTAAAATATTTAAAATAGAAAACCCTGTCGCAAGAGGGATAGCTATTGGAACTGCCTCCCATGCAGGTGGTACAACCAAGGCTGTGGAAATGGGTGAAACAGAGGGCGCAATGAGTGGACTAGCTATTGGTATAGCTGGAATTATTACGGCCCTGATAGCACCCATTATTGTTAGTTTATTATAATTAAATAAAAATATCTTTTGTATTAATCCTTATTTTGTTTGTCCGTTAGATTGGAATAATAATTAGATTGGTCGAAAAAACTACTACAATACAGTTGTAAATGGATAAATTCTATGGTAAAATGTTCATTATGCAGGAACATTTGTGCCCATGGTATAAACAAAAAAGGAGAGGAAGCTTCATGGAATCTGATGGGACCACTTATTATATTGTAAATGCAGAGGCATTGCCAGAGGTCTTTATTAAAACTATAGAGGTAAAAGAATTGTTGAAAAAAG
>CAZUTD010000207.1:0-2554 GCA_964623185.1 uncultured Clostridiaceae bacterium | reverse complement strand
TGAGGCGGTAGAAAAGGTAGGCATTAGCAGGAGTGCTTATTATAAATATAAGGACCATATATTCCCCCTTTATGAGATGAATACAGGGCGGATGGTTACTATAGGCCTAATGCTGCAACATTCGCCAGGGGTGCTTTCAGAGGTGCTGAACCAAGTAGCCTTGGCTGGATGTAGTGTATTAACTATTAATCAAAATATACCTGTCCATGGTGTTGCCAATCTTACCTTAGTATTAGAGTTAAAGGATATGAAGATTCATGTAAACCAGCTAATTCAAATTTTGGAAAAGGTCCAGGGGGTAACAAAGGTAAATATACTAGCTAGAGAATAGAATAAATCCTTAATTTTCAGGAGGGTTTAGTCTGTGAAAGGGGAAAAAACAGAAAGATGAAAAAAGTAAAACTTGCACTATTGGGATTAGGAACTGTTGGTGGAGGGGTATGGGAAATATTTCAGACAAATAAGGATGAAATTATTAAGAACTCAAAACAAGAAATTGAAATATCTAAAATATTGGTCAAGGACACCAGTAAAAAAAGAGATGAGTCGATTCCAGAGGATTTAATTACCTCTGATTTTTATGAGATTTTACATGATAAGGAAATCGATATTGTTGTAGAAGTAATAGGTGGTATAGAACCTGCTAGGGAATATATACTGGAGGCTATTAAGGCGGGCAAGCATATTGTAACTGCAAATAAAGCCCTTTTAGCTAACCATGGTGATGAAATCATTAATGAGGCAAGAAAATATGGGGTAGACCTATATTACGAGGCAAGTGTGGCTGGCGGGGTACCGATTATTCATGCTATAAAAGAAAGTTTGACCGCCAATAAAATTCAAGAGATTGTAGGAATTTTAAATGGGACTACAAATTACATATTGACAAAAATGACTGACGACGGGGCAAATTATGATGAAGTTCTAAGAGAGGCGCAAGACTTGGGTTATGCGGAATTAGATCCAACTGCTGATGTAGATGGTTATGATGCTGCTCATAAATTGGCAGTCTTAAGTTCATTAGCTTTTGGAACAAAGGTTGATTTCCAAGGAATTTATAGGGAGGGTATCTCCAAAATCAGCCCCATTGATATGGAATATGCGGATGAACTGGGCTATGTTATTAAACTACTTGCTATTGGTAAGGAAAAGGGAGGGCTTATGGAGTTAAGAGTCCATCCAACCTTTATCCCTAAAAACCATCCCTTGGCTTTTGTTAATGATTCTTTTAATGCTGTTTTTGTGAAGGGAAATGCAGTAGGTGACTTGATGTTTTATGGCCGGGGTGCGGGGGATTTGCCGACAGGCAGTGCTGTAGTTGGGGATATTATCTCTATTGTAAGAAACATGCAAAAAGACTTTAAAGATAAGTCTTTAGATGAAAATCAGCCAGAAAAGACAATCCAGCCTATGGGAGAAACAGAGGTCGAATACTATATTAGGCTAATCGTCAAGGATAAACCAAGAGTATTAGGGCCCATTGCAAGTGTTTTTGGTGATAATAATGTTAGCATATCTTCCGTAATCCAAAAAGGAGAAAATGTGCCGGAGGTATCCTTGGTCTTTCTGACACATTTGACCAAGGAAGTTGATGTGCAAAGGGCTTTAAAGGAGATTGTTAAATTTGAATCAGTGGTAGAAATAGCAAATATTATCAGGGTGGAAAATGGGAAAAAGGGAAAGGAAGCGTAAAAAAATGTGGAATGGAATTATTCATGCTTATAGGGAATTTTATGATATTGAGGAGGAGTCTATAATCTCCTTAAGTGAAGGAAATACTCCACTTATACCAGCAAAGAATATAAGTAAAGACCTGGGTGGAATAAACATATACCTGAAATATGAAGGGCTAAATACAACAGGTTCCTTTAAGGACAGGGGAATGACCATGGCCGTATCCAAGGCGGTAGAAGGGGGTAGCAAGGCTATCATCTGTGCATCAACTGGTAATACATCAGCGTCTGCTGCTGCTTATGCAGCCAAGGCCGGAATAAAATGTTTTGTATTGATTCCAAATAATAAGATTGCAGTAGGGAAATTAGCCCAAGCCATCCTTTACGGGGCGGTTATAATTCCCATTGATGGTAACTTTGATGATGCCTTGAGGATAGTTAGGACAATTGCTGAAGAAGGCAAGGTTACCCTAGTAAACTCTGTTAACCCCTATAGATTACTGGGTCAAAGGTCGGGAGCCTATGAGGTCTGTGACCAGCTTAAGGGTAAGGTGGATTATTTATCTATCCCCGTAGGAAATGCTGGGAATATATCTGCCTACTGGGCGGGTTTTAAAGATTATTATGAGGCAGGAAAAATTGAAAATCTGCCAACCATGTTAGGCTTTCAAGCAGAAGGGGCAGCTCCCATAGTAGAAAACAGGATTTTCGAGGAGCCAGAGACTGTTGCCACCGCTATCAGGATAGGAAATCCTGCTAGTTGGGATAAGGCAGTAGCAGCAAGGGATGAATCTAAGGGTTTAATAGATAAGGTAAGTGATGATGAGATTTTACAGGCACAAAAATTATTGGCATCTAGGGAGGGAATATTTGTAGAACCA
>CAZUTD010000206.1:0-3404 GCA_964623185.1 uncultured Clostridiaceae bacterium | reverse complement strand
GGAAAGGTTATTATGGGATTATCGTGAATTGAAACATGGATGGAGAAATTATTTACTAGGATTTGCAGGCTTTATATATGCTGAAAAAATAGACAGGAAATCCCTAATTTCATATTACGAATCGGTGGTAAATACTACGAATCATTTAAACAAGGATTCGTTAAGCATGTTAATAAAACTGAAAAACAATATTTTAGTTGGGATGTTTGTAGAGAAAATAAATGAAATACAGGCCCAAGCTATAGATTTAAATATTAATATTCTGGGTAAGGAAATTAAATTACAAGGGGATGATAAGTTTTTAATAGATATGAATTTCATACTGGGGAATTTTTTGGATAATGCCATAAGATATAGCCTTAATGCAGATGTACCGATTATATGGATTGCTATTGAGGATAAGGGGGCATATACAGAATTTATCATAAAAAACACATTTAAACCCCAGCCTAAGAAAAAATCCAAAGACATGGACAAGGGCTATGGACTTAAACTAGTTGAGCAAAAAGCAAAGAAATATCCCTCCTTATCCTATAATACCCTGGTTGATGGGGATGTTTTTAAACAGGAAATCCTTATAGACAACGAAAGTTTATAGAAAGAAATTGACTTTTTAATAGGCCAGAAGCTATTCGACAAAAACTACAATATATAGACAAAACGACAGTTTGCAGAGATATATTGCATATTAGCGATAATTTGTAATTGCAAAGGGCATAATTGGATTATAATGGTCATATATATGCATTTAATCTGCATAATCATATAAAAATCTTAAGGGTGAGAGGTAGTAAATTCAAACAAAGGCTATATAAAGAGGATTAAATCGAGACGATTCCCACCTAAATAAAGGGTGGGTTTCACTTGCCTGTCTAACAGTGCATAACTTTTCACTAGACTACTGCTAGGAATAAAATTTTATTGGGCATGACAAATAAACTGCTTTTATTTAGGATTACCACAAAAGCATATTTGCAAATCCATGAAATAAATTATGAGTAATATTTTGTTGGATTGAAATTAATTAGATGATAGGAGGAAATACAATTGCCATTAGTTAAGAGTCATTCTCAGCAGGTTGCAGAGATGCTTGAGTATATAGACCAAGAGGATAACAAGAATATTGTATCCTTTATGGACAGTATAAAAACCTCCATTATTTTTGTGGATCCTAGGTCAAAAGTAATTGTTTTTGCCAATAGGCATGCAAGGAGTGAATTTTCAGATTTAAGGGGTAAACCCTGCTGGACAGCACTGGGCTACGAAAAACCCTGTTGTCCTAAGGAGGAAAACCTACATAAAAATATTTTGCAAATGCAAAAAAGCGAGCAAGTGTGGAGGGAGCATAGGACTTTTAAAATTAATTTAAATGATAGGAACTTAGTAATGTGCACAATTCAAGATATAAGTAAAGAAATGATGAAAGAAAAGGATGGGAGAGAAAAAGTTAATTTGATTTCTATGGCATCCCACGAATTAAAAACCCCCTTGACTATTATTACATCTACCCTTCAGCTCCTAGAAAAGTTTGATAAAGATTGGAGGTCGCCTAATACCTTAAAACATACAAGGCGGATACAAAAGGCAACGGAGCAGATTAATAAACTCTTGGATAATCTTTTATTGGTGGAAAAGGCAAAAACTCAAAAAGTAAAATTTAACCCCCAGTTGATTGACCTAGTTAATCTTGGCAGGACAATTATAGATAATTTTCAGGAATGTATGGAGCCAGACCATAATATAATATTGCATTGTGAGCAGGAGTCCATATATGCGAGGGCGGATGAATTTATCCTTACTACAATTTTAAATAATCTTTTAAGTAATGCTTCTAAGTATTCAAAAAAAAAGAATCAAATAAGGCTTAATCTTGGCTTATCTGATGATAGCATTGTTTTGAGAGTCGAGGATGACGGTATAGGAATACCAGAGGCGGAACAAGGTGCCTTATTCCAAGCCTTTTATAGGACTTCGAATGTCGGGAGAGTACCAGGAATGGGCCTGGGCCTATCAATTGTAAAGGATTTTGTGGACCTGCATGGCGGAACCATAGAATTTGTTAGTAGGGAAAATGTAGGTACCACCTTTGTAATAAAAATACCCTATTGTCAATAGCTAGTGAACTTTAATAGTGCTTATAATAAAAAAATAGTTAAGTATGCCCGCTGGCAGGGGTATCCTTAACTATTTTTATTAGATATTTTATTTTTGAGCCTTTAAAGGAATTTCATTCAAATTATAAGGGGTAGCCTGGTAGACATAGTAATTCAGCCAATTGCAAAATAATAGGTTGGCATGACCCCTCCAGTTTACCATGGGGGGTTGCGACGGATCATCGCCGGGAAAATAGTTTCTTGGCATTTCTATATCTTTTCCCGCATTTATGTCTCGATCATATTCTGATTTTAAAGTTGTAGGGTCGTATTCAGAATGACCGGTAACAAAAATTTGCCGTCCATCTTTTGTGGCCGTGATATAAACACCGCTTTCTTTTGATTCAGATAAAATTTCAAGTGCCGCAATTTTTTCAATATCCTCCCGCCTTACCTCGGTATGCCTTGAATGGGGGGCTAGGAAGTTATCATCAAAACCACGCAATAATTGAACATTTCTCTTATTTATACCATGGGTGAATATCCCAAACACCTTGCTTGGAAGGGGATATTTTGGAATATTATAATGGTGATAAAGGGCAGCTTGTGCTCCCCAGCATATATGGAAGGTAGATGTAACATTTGTCTGTGTCCAGTCCATAATTTCTTTTAATTCTTCCCAATAAGCGACTTCTTCAAACTCTAAGTGTTCTACAGGTGCCCCGGTAATAATAAAACCATCAAATTTATCTGTTTTAATATCTTCAAAAGTTTTATAAAAGGTAGATAAATGGTCCGAAGGTGTATTTTTGGATTGATAGGTCTTGGGATGCAAAAGCACTATATCAACCTGTAGGGGTGAATTTCCCAATAATCTTAAAATTTGAATTTCTGTAGTAATTTTTGTAGGCATCAGGTTAAGGATGCCAATTTTTAAAGCACGAATATCCTGGCTTAGTGCACGACTTTCTTTCATAAAAAAAATATTCTCCTTTTTTAAAACTTCTGCTGCTGGCAGGGTATCAGGTATTTTTACTGGCATTAACAAACTCCTCCTTTAATGATATAAATCTTATTTAAGCCATGTTTTTCCTGGGGATTATGTGGCCAGGAATTGATTGTCCTAAATGTTTCTAGGGATAATATTTAAAAAAGCTTCTCCCGGATGATGGAGAAGCTTTAAGGCACAGATACAATACTCTTCTCTCATCTGCTAGGCAAATAATACCTACAGGATTTAGCACCATGCATTTAAAATGCTGGTTGCCGGGCTTCATAGGGCCAGTCCCTCCGCCACTCTTTATAAGAGTT
>CAZUTD010000205.1:0-3415 GCA_964623185.1 uncultured Clostridiaceae bacterium | reverse complement strand
AATCCCAAAAGATAATTCAAGACACCTGAAGTTATATTAAATATACTCACCAGGACATTATCCAACATATATTGTAATATTTGGCTTGCCGTATCAAAAATTCCCTTAATATTGGTTTCAAGATAGTCGGTAATATATCGGATGTTTTCGATACCTATATCCTTGGTCAAATTATTTATCCATCTATTGGTGATGCTTACATATGTCGGCAACCTTCTTATCATATCTTTTATATTATTGATAATTTGCGGTGCAACAAACACAATCAACATGGCGATTAAACCTATCAGAAGTAAATATACCGTTAAAACGCTTGCAATCCTAAGAATCTTTTTTCTTTTTCCAATATGGTCTATCTCACCATAAAGGTTTTCCTCAAACCATCTAACACCTGGATTTAGTATATATGCAATAAATCCACCTATTATAAAGGGACTTAATATCATCCTTAACCAGCCTAATATATATGTGAAAAAGCCCAATAGATTTCCCAGGTTGTCCAGTACTTGGAAAAATAAAATTGAAATTATTACTGTCAAACTAGCATATAAGGAAAATTTTAAATAATCTTTATCCCATCGAAATTTCATGGTAGCCCTCCATCCATATCTTCCACTTCAAATTTAATTATATAGGACTTTGTGATATTTCACCATAAGAATCCTTGAGCTAGGGCTTTTTTTCTACTATAAAATTGGGAACTATGAAGGATTCCACATTGCTCCCAATAATATTTTGCCTTCCTGCCCGTGTGTAGATTCCCTTTAACTCCTCATTATACAAGAAGAGCCCCAGAGTATAATTGTTATCCACAAAAGTTATATCTCCATCTATAAACATGGCCATAGGTTTTTTTGGTACATGGCAAAACTCTTGTAATAAATAATCCTTTTCTTTTATACCTTCTACAAGAACCTTCCACGCCTCCTGCGAATAATCCCTCCCAATGTATACCCCGCGGGCAGCATACTTATCAGCCGGTTTTAAGACTAGTTTTTCCCTGTTACTTGTTGTAAACTCTATCATTTCCCTCTTACCGGCATCAAAATTTCTCGTATATGGAATATGGTCTTCAATAAATTTTCTTTCCTCCTGAGACAAAAAGAAAGTTTTTTCCGGGTTATGTAAAATACTAAAGATATTTTTATTGTGGGCAATTTGAGAACGAAGTGAACCCACCACACATACAGCACCATCCAAATAAGCATCTGTAAAATCTTTTACCCTGTCACAATTTTCATCAATTTCCCCGGTTACAGCCCTGCGATAAATACAATCAATTAGAAAATCCTCATAATACAATTTGCCATTTTTATATTTCAAGTCCCTAATATCCACAACAATGGTGGGGCAGCCACGGTTTTCAAAGGCTTTTTTAAATTCCACAAATTCACTTGGTATTCCAGAGGAAAAGAAATCTATAATAGCTATTTGTGGTTTCTTATTGGATTTGCTGAATTCCTTATAGTTTTCTAATAAGGCTGTGACCCATGTGTCAATTATTTCAAATCCAGTGAATTCATATTCTCTTTTTAGGTCCGCAAGAACAGAAGACTCCCCTATAATTCTTTCTAATTCTCTCGCCCTTACCATTCCCGAGGAACCGTCAGTATTCAATTCACAAAACTGAAAATTACCATTGCAATGATAAAAGACATCAAACCTTGCCATTGGTATATACCTTTTATAGCCAGGGTCTTTTAATATCATTTTCTCCAGCCTTGGTGAAAAGGCAAAGTTTTGCCTGAAATTTTCATTTTCCAGATAAAAATCTATGGTCTTATTTAAAATTCTCATCAGCCTGCCTGTTAAATTTCGTAGTCTTTCCATGTCTTGGGGAGAAAAAAACATGGCTTGTAATAAAAAATCTACTGGTTGTCCCTTGTACTGTGCCGGGGATTTTGCTACCTCTGCTGAAACCTTTTTATATTCTTGTAAATATATTTCTTTATTTTTTATAAGATTATCTTGGTATTGGATAAAAGCCACTTCATTTGGGTTCATCAGTCTACCTCCTATAGTGGTTTAAAGCATTCTCTTTTATTGCATCTATACCCTCTAGCTTTATTTTTTCTTTCATTATAATAGCTGGGTTTTTCTGGTCCAATGCAAGTTCTTTCAAGGGTCTTAGATATCCTTTTTCACTTTCATTCAAACCCTGTTCTGCCAAATCAAATAAGACAGCTATAATATCCTTAACTGATTTACCTATAAATTTTGCTTGGAAACCCATTTCCTCAATACTCCATTTAGCCAAATGAATCTTTTCTTCTTCGACAGACTGGGTAATTTCAAATAAATGTTTTAGTGCAGTATCACTATAGAAAATTCCCTTTATCAAAGCTACATAGGCCAAGTTTAGTGGATAGGGCAGGGTATCACCCATCCTTATTTCTATATAGTTCCGAACCCTTACATCAGGGAAAACCATGGAAAAAATATGATCAATTTCTTTTCGTAAAATATTATCTATGTCAATAACATGGCGTGCTTTCTTAGCTCCCGTGTTTATAATTTCATTTCCCTTCATAATGAAAATGGGGGGTGTGTTTAATATGTATTGACTATATTCCCTATATCCAAACTTCTCTCCCAGGGCACCAGCAACAATACTGCTTCTATCCTTGTCGGTATTTTCCCAAATTCGGCTCCGGACGATATTCTTTTCATATAGTTTGCCCTCAAAAATTGGAGCATTATCAGTAATTAAATGCAGTAATGGCGATAGGAAATTTGCCACCCTAAATTTTTTTATAAAATCATCTTCATCTGAATAATCAATAACAACCTGCAATGATGCTGTCCCCTTCATCATATTATGGCCGTGAGTCCCAGTGGATTTAAAATATTCTGCCATATGACTATATCTTTTTTTGGGATTAAAGGGTATATCATTTATAGAAGATTTGGGATGGTAACCTATGGGCATAAGTAGTTGTTCGTTTTCATCTAAGATAGGAATTATTTTATTCAAAAATCCAATATATTTTTCATCAATTCCATGCAAAGAGGGTGTTGCATTAATGCTAATTTCTAATTGCCCCCCAGGTTCTAGGGTGATAACCTCATCTTTCCCGTTTAAACCCACAAGATAATCCCCCTCATATACCGGTTCATATCCCATTTTCACCAGCTTTTTTAGGATATATTCAATACCCTTTTCCTCATAATATGTAAGGGATTCTAAGTTGCTATTTTTTACAACAAAATGCTCCACTTCTACTCCTATTTTAAAATCATCTCTGATTTTTTCACCACTTCTTATGAATTCAACAAAAGCCTCTACCTGTCTTTCATATCCCATTTTAATGTCACCTCAATTAAGTTTATTTTGAACCCTAATTCAGACCTTAACAAATATACAGCCTAATATAATTTATAATGAAAAGGAACATGCCAGATATTTCTTCTTTGT
>CAZUTD010000204.1:0-3420 GCA_964623185.1 uncultured Clostridiaceae bacterium | reverse complement strand
TATTATGGAAATAATGGCAACAGCCCAACGACCCACCTTAACAAGTTCCTCATCGCTGGCATTTTTTTTAAAGAAGATTTGATAAAAATCCTTGGTGAATGATGACGAAGCTACCAATAGCTGCGAGTCAGCGGTACTCATTATGGAAGCTAGTACAGCGGCTAAAAACAGGCCTGCTACGGCAGGGTGAAAGATTGATTGGATCAATATCATAAATACTTTTTCCACATCTGAACCCTGTAAGGGGCTGGTTTGCAGATAAACCATTCCAATAGTTCCAATAAGCACAGAAGAAGCTAGGCCAACTATTACCCAGAACACACCAATTCTTTTGGCAGTTTTGGCATCATCAGCACTTCTCATAGCCATAAATCGGGTAATGATATGGGGCATGCCCGGATAACCTAAACCCCATGCTACCAAGGAGGCAGTTGCCCAAAAACCAAGTGAACTGCCATCAATATTTTTGAATAAATTTAAATAGTTTGGATTTATATTCCTTACTGCAGTAATTGTGGGGCTAACTCCACCCAGGGAGGAAAATACGCCTATAGGAACACCTACAAGGGCGATTATCATTAAGGTGCCTTGGAAAAGATCAGTCCAACTAACAGCCAAAAATCCACCTAATACAGTATAGCTGAGAATTACTAAACTTCCTAATATTAAACCTGAAATGTAGTTCATACCAAAAACTGTATTGAATAAGACGGCTCCTGCCACAAATCCTGAGGCAGTATATATGAGGAAAAAAAACAAAATAAATATTGCAGATACCACCCTAAGAATCCTACTATCATCCCTGAACCTATTTTCAAAGTAATCAGATACGGTAATACTGTCACCAGAAACCTCGGTATAGACCCTGAATCTTTTGGCAACAAAAGTCCAGTTAAGCCAGGTTCCTACTGTGAGTCCAATACCTATCCAACCTGCTGAATATCCGGCCAAATAAGCAGCACCCGGTAGGCCCATTAATAACCACCCGCTCATGTCGGAAGCACCTGCACTTATGGCAGCAACCAAAGGATTTAAGTTCCTACCGCCTAGTAGGTAACCAGATAAGGAATCATCTTTCTTACCCTGATTATAAAAGTAAATTCCAATGCCCATCATAAAGGCTAAATAGAGTAAAAACATAATTAAAGTTGCCTTGTGTGCTATCATTTAAATTTATCCCCCTTTATATTTAAAATATTGTTGATAGCATCAAATGGTAGAGATTAAAATTAAAAAACCTTCACCCTGCATCGGATGAAGGCAATTAATATTAAAATCAAGCTTGTTTTTGATATCGTATAAATTTATAAATCTTAAAATATTATATAAATTATTATAGGTTTTGTCAAGAAATTGCCTGATTAGTAAAAAGATATTGAAGACAGAGAATAATCTTATCATTCAAGAGATTGCAACAAAAATTCAAGTATATCCTTTGCTTTTGGTGGACAACCGGGGAGATTTTTTTCAAAACCTTTAGTACATATACCCACACCTATACCCTGGCCTTTTATATCCTTAAAACCTTGGCCAATATGGATTTTTTCATTAATCTTATGGAGACCCTTTCTGTCTTTTAACCTGTCCAATGCATGAATAAGACTACCATAACAAGCGGAACAGGCCATGTTTTCCTCTATATGGTTTGCAAGTTGCTGAACCAACCTAGTCTTTGGTATGGTCATAGGAGAAGTATCCTTGTTTAACTCTCTTATATTCTTATCAGTTAATTGACAGCTCCCTATGCCTAAAGCTGCAGCCATTTCAATATAAGGAATTTCTGATATATCATAGCCCAGTAGCTGGGCTACATAGCTATCTACCAAGACGGGGTCTTTGCCCAATATTATCCTATTCATTTGGACAGGGTTGCCACCTTCCTCAAAATTTAAATCTCCTATTATACCATCAACTATTATTAAATCCTGTCTTAAGGCTTTGCTCAAATAAGCAATGGGCTTATGAAGGCCCATGGTATGGAAACGCCTTTTTTCCTTATCTGGAATACAGCCTTTCATATTTTTCAAAGCACAGGTAATACGGGTTTGGCAATGACCCTTTAAAACCGGTATATTTATTAAATAGTCTACTTCCATGGCCTTATCACATATATACAAGGTTGATTCCTCAACCCTGTAATCCCTATAAGTGTCCTTCTGAAGGTCGACCAGGGGTATCTTATATTTTTGAGACAATTCTTGATAGCCGCAGATTTCAAATGCCAGAGGGGTCCTGTCCCCTACCCAGGAGCCTTCCAGTATAATAATATTATTATAACCCTTGGATTTAAGATATATTATTACCCCCTCTACCAAGTCTGGTGAGCTAGTGGCTCCTAATTCAGCAGGTTGGGCAAGGACTAAATTGGGTTTAATACCTATTAGAGAACTTTTATTGGGTATATCCCTGAGGATATTCGCCTCTTGTAAAACGTTTTCCACCATTGATTTGGGTTTATCCCCATACATTACAAGTAGCAAGTCTTTATTCATATAGTGTTCACCCCTATAAACTTTAGTTAAGATATATTATACCATAATCCGGAAAATGCGTTTGTATTTTATAAATCTGGGTAAGTTAATATCAATGTTGATTGAGACAAAAATAGTTTTTGGAGAGAAATTTATTTTTAAACTTTTTCACATATTAAAATACTAAAAGGGGGAATAGTCTAATGTTGGGAGGCAAATACAAAAAACAGATAAATGATATCCTATCAGGAAAGGCAGGCAATTTAAATTCTGGGGAAATGATAGAGGTCAAGGATAGGCTTGACAAGCTTAAGAAACTACAAAACATAACTACTGAGTACACACTTAACACTGTTGAAATAGGGGCATCCCTGGGTAGCATTGAGGTAGAAATACAATTCCTGATATATGAAATTCAACATCTTATGAAGGAACTTTCTATTATGTCCGAAACAAATATGGCTTTTTCTCAGGAAACTAGTGCATCTATGGGCGAGATAAACACAGCATTGGACCATAATATACAAATGGTTGAAAAAATAATCACAAGGGTTGCAGATATAGTTAAGTATAACCAGGAAAATATCCGAAACACAGAACTAATGGGTAGGGTTTGCAATCAGGTATCCCAGGGAAATAAGGATATTAATTCAAATTTAGAAATTTTGCTGGATAAATTAAATGAAATAGGCAATATAATTAATATAATTGAAAACATTGCAGACCAAACCAACCTATTAGCTTTGAACGCCAGCATTGAAGCGGCGAGGGCGGGTGAAAGTGGCCGGGGATTTGCGGTTGTTTCAGATGAAATCAGGAAGTTGGCTGAAAATACCAAGGAAAGCCTAGAAGAATTTCATGGTTTTAGGAATGAAATTGAAGAAGCATCAAAAAATAGCATAATGAGTATAGAGCAAACTAATAAAACTATGTTAGAAATCCCTCTGGC
>CAZUTD010000203.1:3137-3426 GCA_964623185.1 uncultured Clostridiaceae bacterium | reverse complement strand
TTATGTTTATATATAATAGGTGCCGGATATCTTTCTATTATTTTATGATGCCACTCTACCCTTGGTGGTTTTTCACTACCATAAAAAGCCATGTAGAGCTCATTACCTATTCCCTGGGCCCATATTAATATGGGGAATTCAGTGGTATTTTTAAATTTAATATCCTTAGACCCATACACCACTGTTGCATCCTGACCATAGGGTAGATAAGCTACCGGCATACTGTGGTTAAATCTTTCAACCACCTCTAAATTACATAATATAGCAAGATTATAAAGAGTTGAGGCTA
>CAZUTD010000203.1:0-3127 GCA_964623185.1 uncultured Clostridiaceae bacterium | reverse complement strand
CCCTCCCCCCTCTGTGATTGTCAAATTGGAACCCGCATAACTCAAACCCTTTTTAAAACCCCTGCTTTCAGTATAAGGTCCTACTGTCTTATTTTGTGAAAATATTTCTCCACTTTGCACTATGGTCCCCTTTAATATATTAGCCGCTAGGTGAACATTAAATTCCTCCCCTATGGCTGGATTCGGCAATATTGTCCTGAAAGCAAGCATTAAAATGGGGGTATTGGATTCACTCTGTGATTTTCTAAATTCAATATCACCTTCCCATGGTACTTGTGTAATAATTCCTGATTTCATAAAGCTCTTCTTGAAGTTTCCCATAATATTTTGGCCTATAAGAGCTTTATAGGGATTGGGATATCTCAAAATATCCTTCCCCATATTTTTAGAATCATTAAGGAGCCTAGTTTCTAGGGGATTTGACCCCCTGTATAATTCACCACCTTTATTTAACCACAGATAAAAAATTGATAGTATTATACTTATAGCAATAAACCCATAAAACTTCTTCAAAAATCCCTTTTGCAAATTTTCTCCACCCCTGTATAAGAAATTCTTATATTTATTATTAATCATTCTATATCAATCTATGTAAAGGAACTGGAACAAACACTAAATTTTATTTACAATTTTCCATTATGATTTTAGAAAAATAAAAGAGTAAGCCCCTTGCAAAGGCCAACTCTCTTATTGCTATCCTTATATATTTTTAAAATATCTATTACCAAGCCCCAAATTGTGGAATCTACCTCCCAATTTCCTTCTCCAATAAATTTAAGACCATAGAAGTTTCCATAAGGCTGACTTGTGTCTATTAACATTAGTTCATGGTAAATTAATTAAGCAAGCCTAATCTTTCTTACTAATTTTTGATAATTCAGAAGCCAAGCGCGCCCCAACCCTAGCATTATTATATACAAGTTGAATGTTTGATTCTAAACTTTGACCACCTGTAATATCTTTGACCTTGGCAAGCAGAAAAGGTGTTGAATCTTTTCCTTTTATTCCTTTTTCCTCTGCTTCTTTTACGGCATCACTAATAGCCTTATTAATAACCTCCGGTTTCATTTCATACTCCTGGGGAATAGGATTTGCTATAACCATCCCCCCATTTAAACCTAAATCCCATTTGGATTTCAAAACACCTGCTATTTCCCTTTCTGTATCAAGCCTATAATCTACCCTAAATCCACTTTTTCTTGTGTAGAAAGCTGGCATTTCCTCTGTTTGGTAACCTACAAGGGGTACACCATATGTTTCAAGGTATTCAAGTGTTAATCCTATGTCAAGTATGGATTTGGCCCCTGCACATATGACTGCAACATTTGTATTGGCAAGTTCTTGTAAGTCTGCTGAAATATCAAAACTTTCTTGGGCTCCTCTATGAACACCGCCTATCCCGCCCGTTGCAAATATCTTAATCCCCGCCAGTCCTGCTATAATCATAGTAGATGCTACAGTGGTTGCACCGTCTCCATGGTTTGCGACTACAAATGGGATATCTCTCCTAGATGTTTTAATAACATCTTCTGCCTTGCCGAGGTGTTCAATTTCTTTTTGAGTTAGGCCAACTTTAAGCCTGCCATTCAGTATTGCTATTGTAGCAGGAACTGCTCCGTTCTCACTAATAATTTGCTCTACATTTAAAGCAGTTTCAACATTCCTAGGGTAGGGCATCCCATGGGAGATGATTGTTGACTCAAGTGCGACAACCGCTCCGCCATTGCTAATTGCCTCCAAAACTTCCGGCTTGATATCTAAATATTGTTTTATCATATTTCGTATTCCTCCATTTTCAATTTAATATTTTCAACAGACATATTTGGATTAATCGTATTTTCATGAGAGATTGCTATTGTGGATGCAGCCACTGCCATCCTGGCTGTCGTATCAATCCCTATATTATTAAAATGTCCATATGCGAGAGCTGCAACAAATGCATCCCCTCCACCTGTTGCATTAACAATTTCAATTTTAGGAGCTCTTATATGATTCATACTTGAACCATTACTATAAAATACCCCCTCGCCTCCCATACTAATAAATACCTGATGAACACCCTTGTCGTGAAAATAACTACTGGCCTTTTTTAAATCGTTTTCATCCCTTATTGTAATACCTGTCAAAATTTCAGCTTCAATTTTATTAGGCTTAATGGTGTGCAAATGTCCAATTAAGTCTTTCACCTTTTTTGCCTTAACTGTAGAAACTGTATCCAAAAAAAAATTTGTATTTTTAAAATTGTTTAAAACATACTCCATAACCTCACGGGGAATATTGGTGTCCATTATACATATCTTAGAATTTTCAATAACATGTTTTTTATCCTTGATAAAGTCAACCGTCATTTTATCTAGGGCCTCCATATGGTTTATCGCTACCATCATATCATGGGATTCATCTAGTATTGATAAGTAGGTAGAAGTTGACTGACCTTGAAGCACTAAAGAATCCTGCATGTTGAGCCCCGTTAATTTTGCCTCCTCCATTATTTTGGACCCATATAGGTCATCACCTATAACCGTAATTAACCTGGTATCAACTCCAAGCTTAACTAAATTTTCACCTATGTTCCTGCCTACGCCTCCCAACGATATTTTAACATCCCCGATGTTAGAATCTCCAAGAATTAGCTTGCTAGATGGTATACCCTGAATATCCATATTTGCCCCACCTATTATAGAAACATATGAACCCTTCCCAAGGACATACCCCTTACCCAATATATATCCTTTTTTACTTAGGTTGGCTATATGAACAGCCACCGATGACCTTGCAATACCCAATATATCGGCAATATCATTTTGTAAAATCATTGGATCTCTCCTAATTAGTTCTAAGACTTCCAGTTCTCTGTTTGTCATATCCGCCCTCCCAACATTGGTTTATTGTATAAGCACTTGTTTATATCAAAATATCATCTTTATTTGTTCATGTCAAGACTTTTTAGAATTCCTGCGTTTAATTTTGGCTAATACTTTCACATTCAAATCCCACTTATGTCTAAGGCAAATGAAATAATTATTACTAATCAGACCATCTTAACCCTATTCTTTCCAGTAATGTGCCATATATAGATAATTTTAATTTTTTCATAAGCATAGTCCCTTATGTTGATACAATACCT
>CAZUTD010000202.1:0-3480 GCA_964623185.1 uncultured Clostridiaceae bacterium | reverse complement strand
AGGTTTGTGTTTGTACCCAACAATTTAGAATACTTAAAAAAGGGTGGGCGGATAGGTGGGGCCGGGGCCCTAATCGGCGATATATTAAAAATAATACCAGTTCTGACGGTGAAGAATGGGACAACGGATATTTTAAGGAAGGTAAGGACAAAAGCTAGGGCAGTTAAGGCAATGATAGACCAGGTGATGGAGGATAATGCCAAATATACTATAAAGGAAATAATGGTTCACCATATAAACTGTTATGAGGAATCTCAGGAATTATCCAGCAAACTAAAAGGTCTGTTAAGCAGAGACATAGGCATAGTGGATATAGGCCCAGTAATCGGGATGCATGTGGGACCAGGGACCGTAGGCATCGCATATTATACAGAAGATGAGATGTTGGATTAGACACCTATAAGTTATATCCCATAGGTGGTCTTGAATAATTTATATTTTTGCGAAAACTAATTCTCTTTTTTGATAAGAGGCCAGATAAGGTTTAAATCAGAAGGGAGAGTTTTTTATGTCAACTTTACAAAAAAGAAGTTGTAACAAGCATGGTTACAGATAATGACGGTTTTGTATAATGGCCATCATAACCCACTGCCAAAACCTCTATTTGATTGGCTTCTACTATAGTTTTCAAAGATTCAACTACTAGGGGATCATCATCTATTATTATAATATTCATTTTAATTATCCTTTCATTGTAGATATAGGCAAGGAAATATTTATGCAAATCTTGTTTGGAATAGGGTTTTTCCTGATAGGATTATATTTTTCAAGGGTTAGACAGGGTGAGCAGTCGTGAAAAAGTTTAAAGGCAGGAGGGGAAAATAACTACACCCTTCTGCCTTTTTAATCAATCAAATATTTCTTTCTTGGTATTATTCTAATTCTGCAGTTCCGGTATTTAATGCATAGTAGCGACCTTTTTGATTCATCAAATCACAATGGTCTCCACGCTCAATTATTTCTCCTTGTTCCAAGACCATAATGGCATTTGAATCCCGTACTGTTGATAGCCTATGGGCAATCACAAAAGTTGTCCTGTCCTGCATTAACTTATCCATTCCCTCGGCAATCAGTTTTTCTGTCCTGGTATCGACCGAGGAAGTGGCTTCATCCAGAATTAATATTGTAGGATTAGCGATTGCTGCCCTAGCAATAGACAGGAGTTGGCGTTCCCCTTGCGATAGGTTTTCACCATTAGTTGTTAAAATCGTTTCATAGCCTTGGGGTAGGTTTTTTATAAAGTAATGTGCATTAGCAAGCTTTGCAGCTTCCTTAACTTCCTCATCTGTGGCATCAAGCCTACCATACCTTATATTTTCGGCAACACTACCTTGAAATAAGTGGACATCCTGGAGTACTATACTCATGGTGCTTCTCAAATCATGTTTATTAATCCGTCTAATGTCTATCCCATCATATAATATTTTCCCCTTATCAATCTCATAAAATCTGTTTAATAGATTTGTTATGGTTGTTTTGCCGGCACCCGTTGAACCTACAAAAGCAATTTTTTGGTCAGGTTTAGCATAAAGATTAATGTTTTTTAAGACTTTTTGTCCGGGAAGGTAACCGAAATCAACATTTTCAAAAGCTATATATCCCCGCAGAGGTATATTTTCAAATTTGCCATCGCCGATTGGAACCTGCCAGCACAAATTGTTTTTACCCGTACAATCTTCTGCAAGCCTTACATCACCTTCATCAATTTCAATTTCTTCATCAAGAACCTTAAAAATTCTTTCAGCTCCCGCCATAGCAGCTAACAATGTGTTTAGCTGGTTTGACACATGGGTAATGGGTCTGAAAAAGGTCCTGGTAAATTGTAAAAAAGCCGCTATATTCCCTATACTGATTATACCAAGAATAACAAAATAGGCGCCTAACATAGATACAAGACCATAGAGTACAAAGGATAAACTACCCATAATGGGCATTAACATAACACCATAGGTGGATGCATTTGTACTGGATATTCTAAGCTTTTCGTTTTTTGCGGAAAATTCATTTATAGCCCTAGCTTCGTAATTAAAGACCTTTACTACTTTTTGACCTGTCATTATTTCCTCAATATAACCATTCATATTTGCAAGTTGTGCCTGCTGGGCTCGGAAATTAGCCGAGGACTTGCCACCGATATATTTAGTAGTTGAAAGCATTATAACAAGCATAAATATAACAACAGTTGTCAAAATCGGACTGATAAAGACCATCATGGCAAAAGTGCCAACAACAGTAATTAAAGATACTATAATTTGTGACACACTTTGTTCCAAAGATTGATTTAGCATATCCACATCATTTGTAAAGGTGGACATTAATTCACCATGGGAATGACGGTCAAAATAGGAAATAGGTAGTTTTTCCATATGGGAAAACATTTCTTCACGAATTTTATATATAGTTTTTTGGGCTAGCTTTGCCATAAATAAATTTCCTAGGTATTCGCCTATAGCGATAAAAAGAACAACTACAATCATGACAATTAAATATTTTACAAATAAGCCTACATTCCTATCTGTAACAAGGGAATCAATTATAGGACTAAGCATGGCATTTGTTACAATGCTCGAAATGGAACCTAGGATTATGAAAAATATGCCACCAAAGAAGAGGGCCTTATTGTATTTAAAGTAGGTGAACAGTCTTAGCAAGGTTTGTTTTACATTTTGTGGGCGGAGGTGAAGATTACCTGACCCCTTACCCATATGTCTCCCCATTCTCATTCTCCAACCACCCCTTTCTGCTGTGATTCATAAATCTCCCTATAAATAGGGGAGGATTTCATTAAATCAGCATGGCTACCAAGAGATTCGATTTGTCCCTGATGCATGACCAATATCCTATCTGCGTGTTGGATTGAAGATATTCTTTGACCAATAATTATGGTTGTTACCCCATCTAATTCCGTCCTGAAGGCCTCTTGAATTTTTGCATCTGTATCCATATCAACAGCTGAGGTTGAGTCATCAAGGATTATAATTTTGGGATGCTTTACTAGTGCTCGGGCAATAGACAGCCTTTGTTTTTGCCCACCCGAAAAATTATTACCACCCTGCTCTACCCTGGAGTCCAAGCCACCCTTATTTTTCGATACAAATTCCCATGCCTGGGCCTGTTTAAGTGCATTTATAATCTCTTCATCTGTGGCCTTCTCATTTCCCCATTGCATATTTTCACGAATTGTTCCCGAAAACAGGGTGTTTTTTTGTAATACAAAAGCCACCTGGTCTCTCAATGCTTTTATACTGTAGTTCTTTACATCGTTGCCACCAACTGATACAGAGCCACAATTTGCTTCATATAGTCTTGGTATCAACTGTACCAATGATGTTTTGGATGAACCTGTAGAACCTATTATACCGATAATTTCTCCAGGTTTTATACTTAAATTAATATTTCTTAAGACATTTTCCCTGCTGCCAGGGTAGCAAAAATTAACATCCTTAAATTCAATAGAGGCATCATTTAATTCATATATGG
>CAZUTD010000201.1:2790-3503 GCA_964623185.1 uncultured Clostridiaceae bacterium | reverse complement strand
TATTAATTTTTCATCATCCACAATTAACACCTTAATCATTTGATGCTTCCCCCTTTTTGAAAGCAGGTAAAACTAATATCCCTCCTGTTTTACCATCTTCCATCCGATAAAAAAACAGGATAAAATCTAATCCCACCCTATAGGATTAGTATCATTTGTCCCAGTATTACCCTTAACACCCACTTTATTCTACTTTTATGCATAAAAATCCTTCTTAGCTTTTACATATGAATAATTAATTCAGCCCCTGTATTACTCACACCCCATCCAAAACAATAAAGACACAGGTCTTTCTCACAACTTAATTATTTTACCAATATACAAATATTGAAACCCCACCTATAATAGGTGGGGTTTCAATATTTAAATTTATTTTTATAATTTATTTTAATATTTAACAAATTGTAATGGATTTATAGGTGACCCGTTTTTCCTAACTTCAAAGTGTAAATGTGGCCCTGTACTTCTTCCTGTACTGCCTACCCTGGCTATCTCTTGCCCCTTGTACACCCTAGTCCCAGATTTAACAAGTATTTTGCTGCAATGTGCATAATAGGTTTGATAACCATTTTCATGGTTGATAATTACCAGATTTCCATAGCTCCCCTTATATCCTGCAAAGGAAACTTTTCCGGCATCTGCCGCCATAATAGGAGTCCCAGTCGAGTTCGCAATATCTATACCTTCATGTCTTCGACCCCATCTCATCCCAA
>CAZUTD010000201.1:1147-2780 GCA_964623185.1 uncultured Clostridiaceae bacterium | reverse complement strand
TAGGATTATTGAAAATCCCGGTGGCCACCGTAGCCGGTCTTGGCTTTGTTCCTTCGGCTATAACCCTTGTCTTGGGTTCCGATAAGATTTTTTCTTCGATTATTTCCCTATCTGTTACAAGTCCATTTTGCTTGATTAGATATCCCTTTATTGCCCGTTCTCCTTCTAAACCTTGTACAGTAATCTTTTTATCTCCCTTATAAAGAGAATCTGTTTCCTCGTATTCAGTCTCAAAAGGGATTTCCTCCACCAGCTCTATATATTCCTTTGTTTTTACACTTATATAAGGCTTAGGTACAACCAAGCTTATTTCCTGGCCAATTTTAAGCCGTTCCGGATTAATGCCCGGATTAGCTGCCTCTATATCAGCCACCCTTAAATCATAATTTCGCGCAATTAACCAAGCGCTTTCCCCGGGTGCAACCTCGTGAATTTTTTCCTCATCTGTTCCCTTGGTTATTAGTTGAAAGGCATCATCTTTTGACTTTATTTCGCTTATTTCTACTGCCGCTTCTTCTAATATTACTTTTTCACTAAAGCCAATTTCATCATAGTTTATGTCTTCCTCAATATATAGTTTCTTTATTTCCTCAAGTAAAGCTGAAGCATTTGCCTTATCTTTTAAATAAACTGCCACTTGCCCATCTACCGTAATAGCAACAGCCTTTACCTTCATATCCAATTGTTTTTTTATTTTATATTTTATAGTTTCCTCATCAGTAATTTCTTTCTTTTTTGCCTTAGTTTTTATTATTTCAATATTTTGCGGAACAGCCAATTCATGGCCATATAAGGTTTGAACTTCAAGTTTAACCTTATCTAATGCCTGGGTAAAATCTTCCTCATTCCGCACAAGAGCTACTATCGTATCTTCCATCTGAATTTCATAAGCCTTAAGGGATGAATTTATACCAATGTTTAAGGTAATTATCAAAAGCCCCAAAGCAATACCACCTACACTATATGTAAAAACTTTTTTATTCTTAGCCCTTAATTCCAAAGTTTTTTCCTTTATTTGCTGACCTGCTTGTAAAATTCTTCTACCTAGTTTCACTATTTCTCTACCTATTTTCAGTGCCTCTTCAGGTATCTGCATTTTTAAGCTCCTCCCAGGGAATACTTCCCTTATCCTTTGGTATATTGTAAAAGTATTTAATCAAAATATTAAGCACCTATTATTCTGCCATTTAAATGTCTATTAGTAATCTTTGGATTTTGTTTATAGTTTTGTAATACTAATGTAATATTACAACAACCATTATATAATATAATTACTCTTTAATTCAAGCCCAAACTTATGTTCTTTTATAGTGCCTATATTATTATGTGCTACTTGAGGAAAAATATTACATGACTCCATTTAACCATTTATTAAAGAGGTCAGTTAAATCCTTGTCACTATTCTCCTGGCATATATTTCTAAAGTCCTCTGTTGTAGCATTTTTAAATTTGAAAGTTTGAAAATATTGTCTTAAAGTTTTTAAAAAAATTTCATCCCCCAATTCCCTTCTCAACTCACTAATAAAAAT
Organism: uncultured Clostridiaceae bacterium; assembly: GCA_964623185.1. Classification (GTDB taxonomy): domain Bacteria; phylum Bacillota; class Clostridia; order Peptostreptococcales; family Natronincolaceae; genus CAYMGQ01. Next base: position 1,251 of record CAZUTD010000201.1, on the reverse strand, counting down.
AGCCCCCTTGCTATAAACAATACTGCTGTACTGCCAGGAACTATCAAATTCCTTGAGACTTCTTAATATTTTTTCCCCCTTATCTGGTTCAAAATTTAGGTAGT
>CAZUTD010000201.1:0-1137 GCA_964623185.1 uncultured Clostridiaceae bacterium | reverse complement strand
GGGCCTGGATCATTTTCTCAAAAACCTGCTCCTTGATATGGGGCCCATATTTTTTTTCAAAATACATTAGGGTCGCATATTCCGTCAAGGCTTCATCCAACCAAGGTTCATCTATTTCATTGTTTCCCACAATACCATACCACCATTGGTGGGCAACCTCATGGGCTATTACATATTCCAAGGGAAAATTTCCCTCTATCTCATAAAGGTCCTTGCTTATCATGACTAGGTTGGGGTATTCCATCCCCCCTATAAAAAAATCGCATGCCACTATTGATAATTGCTCATATGGGTAAATACCAAAAAGGTAGTTAAATATTTCTAAAGATTCCTTACCATACTGTAAAGCCTCCTCCCCCTTTAACCCCCCTATGGAATAGGAAAGTACCCTTGTATCTCCAGCCATAGTTTCCTTTATATCAAAATTTTTACTAAGGATCATAACAAAGTCCCTCACATCTTCTGCCAATACTTCATATACTTTCTTTTCCTTTTTTTGTTTTGTCTTTATTATATTTCCTGTAACACCCATTTTATACTCTTTTGGCAGTGTAATTACCATACTGTAATTAGAAACATCACTATAGAAGGGGTCTCCGATAGCATAATAGGGGTCCAAATGCCAGCCCCTATCATCATATACTGCCAATATAGGGAACCAATTTGTAATATTTACCGTGTTACCACCGTAACCCATCCTTCCAATTGTATTAGGGAGCTTTACCATGAATTCTACTGTCATTTGTATCTCATCCCCAGGTTCAATTGGCCTTGCCGGTGTAACCCTCATAATTGTAGAGCTTTCCCCCATAATCCTATAGTCAAGTGCCTTTTTAGCCTTCTTTAAAGACTCAATTTCTATATACCCTGGATCAAATCCATTGGGATAGGCTTTCTCCATTTCCTTAATTTCGAATGGTACCTTGTCTTTATCCTGAAAGGCATTTGGATATAAATGAAGGTATATATTTTTTAGTGGTTTATCTTCCTTATTTGTATAGCTAATGTTTCCCTTGCATCGGAGGGTCATAGTTTCTTCTAAAAACTCCGCCCTAAATTCATATCTTGTTTTATTATCCGCCTCATTATAAGGCGCTACTACCCTTCTTGCATTTCCGAAATCCCAGAGGTATTGTG
>CAZUTD010000200.1:0-3534 GCA_964623185.1 uncultured Clostridiaceae bacterium | reverse complement strand
CAACAGTCGGTAGGGTATAACAAGAGTCACCAACTTTTATATTCATTCCATCTATAATTGCCAATGTAAGTGGGATTTTTAATGTAATAATAGTCCCATTTCCCGGTATACTGTCTACAGAAACAGACCCGCCAACAGCCTCAATATTTTTAGTAACTACATCCATGCCCACACCCCTACCGGAGAATTCAGATACATCATGCTTGGTAGAAAAACCGGGTAGGGTTATAAGGTTATAGACCTCCCTGTCTGATAGGTCTTCCTCGGCCTTGTGAATCATATTGTTTTCCCTTGCCTTTTCAAGGATTTGCCCCCTATTTAGTCCCTTGCCGTCATCCTTTATAATGATAAGAACATCGCTTCCTGCGTTTTTAGCTTCTATTGTAATTTTACCTGTCTCTTCCTTGCCTTTTTCTCTTCTATCTTGGTAGGATTCGATACCATGATCAAGTGCATTCCTGACTAAATGCATTAGGGGGTCAGAGATATGTTCTATAATATTTTTGTCTACCTCAGTCTCCTCACCAATAATAATCAAATCTACTTTTTTATCTAATCTCTTGCACATATCCCGTACAATACGATGCATTTTATGAAAAGTAGTTGATAAGGGCACCATCCTGATGGACATAACCATGTTCTGCATATCACTGGTGATTTTATTGAGCTGGCGGGCAGCCTTTTGAAAGTTCTCCAGCTCTAGACCTTTTAGGTCCGGATTTTGTACCACCATAGCTTCTGCGGTAACCATTTCTCCCACCAAATCCATTAGCATGTCCAACTTGTCTACGCTGACACTAATTATACTCTGGTGTCCGGATGTATAATTAATTTCTCTTTCTGTTTTTTCCGATGCTTGTAAAACGGGAACCTTGATGGGTTCTTCCTCAAGGGTAAGACTTATCTCCTTGGAAAATTGCTTTAATTCATCCTCATTTTCCAATTCAATTAATTCCAAATCCTTTAAAAAAATTGTCTGCATAAAGAAATCATGCATTTCTTGGTAGGATAAATCTGTTTTACAATAAATTTTAAACCCTTCCCGTCTTATTTCGTCGACACAATTATCATTGTCGATTATATCTTCCGGTAAGTAGTTAATTTGGTCAGTTATATCCTTTAGATTGTGAACAACTGTATAGGCCCGTATATTTTCCATCTCACACCCGTCTTCAAAATACAATATTGCCTTAAATCCATTCTTATAGGTATGATCTTTTGTCTTATCCTGGCTTATATAATATTGTTGTTTGCTTTCCGCTGTGGTTTTCTCTTTCGCAGATGACACCCTCTCATTGTTTTGCTCCAAGCCAGTTAGAAAGTCTTGAATTTTTTCTATAAGGTGTGAAGCATCCCCATCTGCCTTGTCATTATTTTTAATTTTTTCAACCTCGAGTTTTATAAAATCTACAGTATCAAAAACTAAGTCAGAAAGGGTGGAACAGTCAATATCACTGGGTTCCTCTTCCCGTATGAAATAGAATACATCTTCTATATGGTGGGCGGCAGATGAAATATCGTTAAACATCATCATGGCTGAGGACCCCTTAATGGTATGCATAATACGAAAGATTTCATTGATTGCATCAATTGAATAACAGCTTGATCTCTCACTGGCTAGTATGATTTGTTCCAGTTGTTCTATTAATTGGGAAGTCTCAAATATAAACATTTCAAGCATAGGTTCATTGGAATTATAATTGCTCACTTTTGCACCTCCTTATATTTTATTTATATTTATTTCATTGATAAAACTTTTTTAAAGGTTTCTATAACCTGTTCTGTCTTGAAAGGCTTTACAATAAAGGATTTTGCCCCCTGCATAATAGCCTCTTTTATCAGGGATTCCTGGCCCATAGCGGAAATCATAACCACATTAGCGTCGGGATCAAATGCCTTTATAGCTTTTAGGGCATTTACGCCTGTTAGGGTAGGCATGGTAATATCCATGGTAACAATATCAGGTTTTAATTTCATATAGAGTCTAACACCTTCAATCCCATCTTCGGCCTCCCCAACAACCCTGAAACCGTTTTTCTCCGCCATAATCCTAATTGAATTCCTCATAAAGGCTGCATCATCGACGATAAGAACCCTTTTCATTACCGATCACACTCCTAAAATAATTATTTTCAATGCTAGCCGAAAGCATTTAAAATCATTTCTATACCTTCAAGAGTTTTTTCTTTTAAGGAAAATCCCTGGTTTTCAAATCTCCATTTAAGGCACAAAGACTGATAAAATCCATAGGCTGTAATTGCTAAATTTTCACTATCTATATCAGGCCTTATATCACCGGATTCCTGCGCCTGTTCAATTAATTCCTTAATAAAACTAGTCCGATTATAAAAAATACTTTTTACCTTATCAGCAAGGTCAGCCTCATACCTTAAAACATCAGATAAACCCATAATTGAGGTAATAGCGGGATAATTCTGATAATATTCCGTATAAAGATCTATATAATAAAAAATAGCTTCCCTAGGCTTTAACTTTTTCATCTTAATCGATTCACAGATATCTAGGTCAAATTTTGTATAATAGTCCAGCACAGCATGTAATAAATCATTTTTAGTCCTAAAATGCCTGAAAAGAGTAGCTTCAGAAACCCCCTGTCTTCTGGCGATTTCCCTGGTGGACAATTTTTGTATGCCCAGCTCGTCAATGATTTCTATTGTAGTTATAATAAGTTTTTCCTTCCTGTGTAATATACCCATTTATATCCAACCCCCTAAGTAATCGCTTACTTCGTATTATAATGGTAAAAATATACTTTGTCAATAATTTTTTAAATATTTTGTCAGAATTTGTTTTATTTTATTGTATTTTGACTAATAATGTTTTTTATTATACAAAAAATAAATCACCCAATATGCCCTTCCTTCAAGGCAATGAATGATTTTCAAAATATAATATGGCCTTCTTTAACAAATAATCCTATCAGGCTTTATCTCCTATTTAAAAAGTTGTAATAAAACATATTTGCATAAGAGAAAAGGATAGCTATATTTATTTATATTGTCTTCCTGACGGGTCAATTGAGTAATCATCCTTAATAATCAACTCAGATATTGGAACAATCCCATAACCTTGCTCCTGTAATTTGGCTAACACCGGACCTAAATACTCGGAAACATACTTTGCATTATTATGGAAGAGCACTATGGAGCCTTTTTTGACATTCCTAGTTACCCTATCCACAACCGGGCTGACCCCCATCTCCTTCCAATCAAGAGAATCAACATCCCACTGGATTACATAATAACCTAATTCCTCGGCTGTTTCTATAAATAAATTATTGTAATCACCAAAGGGTGGCCTAAATAAGATAGGTTTTACGCTAGTGATATTTTCTATTTTTTCCTCTGTTAGTTCTATTTCTTTAATAATTTGATCCTTGCTTAATTGCGACATATGGGGATGAGTTGATGAATGATTGCCTATCTCGTGGCCCCTTTCATGGATTTTGCCTACCATATCTGGGTATTTATCAACCCAGAAACCCACTAAAAAAAAAGTTGTTTTTACATTGTA
>CAZUTD010000199.1:682-3554 GCA_964623185.1 uncultured Clostridiaceae bacterium | reverse complement strand
ATGGAAAGAAGTATTTTAAAAAGAGAAGTTCTTATAAAAAATACAAAGTATGGAGAGATAAGATATAAAATTTCTAAATATAAAGATATAAATTTCTATACACCAGAGTATGATGATATAAAAAAAATCATTAATAATAGTGGACTAAATCAGAGGGTTAAGAATTTAAGTCTGGAAATGTTTCTTGAAGTAGCAAAGGCTGAGGGGAAAATCCACGGCAAGCCTATTAATGAGGTGCATTTTCACGAAGTTGGTGCTATTGACTCTATCGTCGATATTATTGGGGCCGCTATATGTTTTGATTTTTTAAATGTTGATAAGGTTATTTTTTCTCCTATTACTGTGGGTGGTGGTTTTGTCGATTGTGCCCACGGAAGATTTCCTGTCCCAGCTCCTGCCACTAGCGAGATTTTACGGGGGATTCCGATTGTGTCGGGTGAAATTCAAAAAGAAATGACCACCCCTACTGGGGCTGCCATTGCCAAGGTTTTGGCCGATGAATTTACTTTTGAAAAGAACTTCACCATTAGCAAGATTGGTTATGGGATTGGTCATAGGGATAATCCTATTCCCAATGTTTTACGAGTTTTCTTGGGTGAAACAGCTGAAAACAATCGTGAAAAGGCCAAAATTATTGAATGTAATATTGATGATATGAACCCCGAGTTTTATCAATATATTATGAGTAAATTACTGGATAAGGGTGCTATGGATGTCTATCTTACCCCTATAACCATGAAGAAAAATAGGCCTGCTATGAAACTCAGTATCTTATGTAAAAATGACTTAGCGGATAGTCTTACAGGGGTTTTGTTTGATGAGACTACCACCCTGGGGGTTAGGTCTTATGATGTGGACAAAACCATGATGGACAGGGAGCTTATTACGATAAACAGTCCCTATGGTTGTATCAGGATTAAACAGGCCTTATTAAATGGTGAAGTTATCAAGTGGAAACCTGAATACGATGATTGCAAGGCCATTGCCGAAAAACACAATATTCCTATTAGGAAGGTTTATTCTATCGTTCAACAATTGTATGTCAAAAAAATATAAGGGGATTTTTAGGTATGGGATTAAATAAAAAGTATGAAATGCTAGTGGACTATATTGAATCTTTGGAAAGCCTTGTTATAGCTTTTTCTGGTGGGGTAGATAGTAGCTTTTTGCTAAGGGCGGCAAAAGATGCCTTGGGGGACAATTGCCTTGCCCTGACTATTAAGGCCCCCTTTCATCCCGGATGGGAAATAGAAGAAGCAAGGGCTTTGGCAAGGAAATTGGGTGTTAAGCATATTGTGCTTGAGCGGGATCATATTCCCCAACAAATAATTAACAACCCCGGAGACCGGTGTTATCTCTGTAAAAGGATTATTTTCCAGGAAATATTGGATTTTGCTAGGTCAAATAATTATAAGTATGTTGCTGATGGTAGTAATTTTGATGATACCAAGGATTACCGTCCGGGTATGAGGGCTCTGGAGGAATTGAAAGTAATCAGTCCCCTATTGGACATTGGTTTTACCAAGGATGAAATCAGGCAAATGTCCAGGAGGCTAAATCTTCCTACTTGGGATAAACCTGCTTATGCTTGCTTGTTAACCAGGATAGAGCATGGGCAAATGATTACAGAAGTGGATTTGAGGAAAATTGAAAGAGCTGAAAGCTATATATTTAGCCTGGGTTTTCCTATTGCAAGGGTCCGTTTGCATGGTCAACTAGCCCGGATAGAGGTCGCAGCAAATCGATTAGAAGATTTGCTTAAAAAAGAAATTATCGAAAAAGTTATTATGAACTTCAAAAAAATCGGCTTCCAATATATTACTGTGGACTTGGAAGGTTACAGGATGGGAAGTCAAAATGAGGTGTTATAGATGAGGGTTGAGGCAATCAAAAAACTTCTATTGGATATAAAGGAAAATAGGGTCGATATCGATGAGGCCTTGTCTAAATTAAAGGAACTCCCTTATCAAGACTTGGGATTTGCAAAAATCGACCATCACAGGGAATTACGCCAGGGTTATCCTGAGGTCATTTATTGTAGTGGTAAGACGACTGACCAGGTTTTAGCTATCTTTGACACCATGTTTTCTAATGCTAACAATATCCTGGCAACCAGGGCTTCGGAAGACCTTTATAGGGCTGTAAAAGATGTTTTCCCCATGGCTGCCTATAATTCTTCCGCCAAAACAATTACCCTTGTGCAAAATCCGCCCCAGAAATCCAAGGGTTATATAGCCATTGTTACTGGTGGAACATCTGATATACCAGTAGCCGAGGAAGCGGCTGTTACTGCAGAGATTTTAGGTAATAAGGTGGAAAAAGTCTATGATGTAGGTGTTGCGGGAATTCACCGGCTATTTTCTAAGCTTGATATTATCACTAATGCTAGGGTTATTATCGCTGTTGCTGGTATGGAAGGCGCCTTGGCATCTGTCATAGGTGGCCTTGTGGATAAACCCATTATTGCGGTTCCTACCAGCGTGGGTTATGGTGCGAGCTTTAGTGGATTAGCAGCGCTTTTATCTATGCTTAATAGTTGTGCCAGTGGTACTGCTGTTGTCAATATTGATAATGGTTTTGGCGGAGCTTATATGGCCAGTATGATTAATAGACTCTAAGGGTTGCCAAGTGTTTTTCAATAGGTTATAATCTTTTATGCGTGCATTTTTACTATTGAATTTCACTAAGGAAGGAAGATTTACATGAAACTAGGCATAGTTGGTTTGCCTAATGTCGGAAAAAGCACATTGTTTAATAGGATCGCTAATGAACGGATTTCTATTGTAGAAGATAATCCTGGAATCACTAGGGATCGGATATATGCTGAGGTAGAATGGCTAAATAAGCATTTTACCTTAATTGATACTGGAGG
>CAZUTD010000199.1:0-672 GCA_964623185.1 uncultured Clostridiaceae bacterium | reverse complement strand
AAAGCACAGTCGGCTAATTTCCCTTTTTGTACGATTGAACCCAATATTGGTGTGGTATCTGTTCCGGACCACCGTTTAAAATTTTTGAAAGAATTATACCAATCTCAAAGAATCCTGCCTGCAGCAATCGAATTTTATGATATTGCAGGTTTGGTAAAGGGTGCCAGTAAGGGTGAGGGTCTAGGGAATAAATTTTTATCCCATATCCGTGAAGTGGCATCCATTCTTCATGTTGTCCGTTGTTTTGAGGACAGTAATATTACCCATGTGGAGGGCAGTATTAACCCTCTTAGGGATATTGAAACTATTAATTTAGAATTGATTTTTTCTGATTTGGAAATGATTGAAAGAAGGATTGACAGGATTGAGAAATTAGTCAAGGCAGATAAAACCTTGCAAAAAGAATTATCTTTATTGAAAAAATTACAGGCTACTTTCGAAGAAGGTTTGTCTGCTCGTAGCTTGGAGTTGGATAAAGATGAAGAGGAAATAATAAAAACTCTTGGGCTTTTATCTATGAAACCTGTTATATATGTGGCAAATGTTTCTGAAGATGAGCTTGCTAATGATGGCGAAGGTAATCCCTATCTTGCTAAATTAAGGGACTTTGCTAGCACGGAAGATGCGGAGGTCGTGGTAATCTGTGCAAAGATTGAGGCCGAGATTTCCGAA
>CAZUTD010000198.1:0-3565 GCA_964623185.1 uncultured Clostridiaceae bacterium | reverse complement strand
ATCAGACATGGGGAAATTGTAAATATTATTTTCCTACAAAAAGTTGACACTATCTAGGGGGACATCAAATTTGCAAAAAGCTATCTAAAGTTATATAATAATTTTTAGTAGTAAATGTTAATTTTAGGGGGAGATGGGATTGGAGCTGGTAGTAATTGTACTTAATAAGGTAGAATTTTTGACGGAAATATTAAATGGTTTTGTCGACGAGGGAATAAGGGGGGCTACAGCAATTAACAGTTCAGGAATGGGGCGGATTATGGCAGAATATATTCCCTTATTTGCGCGTTTTGCCGATTTGGAGGATGAAAATAAAAATCATAGCAAAACAGTTTTTACGGTTGTAAACTCCACGGAAGAAAGGGACAAGGTTGTAAAAATAGTAGAGGATACAATCGGTAATATTGATGAACCCGATACAGCATTTATATTTAGCGTGCCTGTTAATTTCGTAAAGGGACTTAATTCAAGGGGAGGTAATTATTGACAATGAATGCGACATTATATATAGGCATTATTTTATTGGTGGGTCTAATTGGCGGGAAAATAACATCCAAGATAAAATTGCCATCTGTTACCGGATACATATTATTTGGTTTGCTATTGGGGCCTTCCTTCACCAATATAGTAACAAAGGATATGATTAAAAGTTTTCAGTTTGTAAATGAATTGGCCCTGGGTATCTTAGCCTTATCCATTGGTTTGGAACTACACCGTTTAGTTTTTAAAAAATACGGTAAAAATTTATTTATGTTATCAATTGGCGAGATAAGTATAACCTTTATTTGCGTTTCTACATTATGCTATTTTGCAGGCGTCTCGATTGAATTAGCAATAATTTTAGGTGTTCTTGCCATGACAGTATCACCCTCTGGAGTATTTGCAATTATAAAAGAGTATAGGGCCAGTGGTAAATTTACGAGCAATTTACTGGCCTTGGTTGCTATTGATAACCTCTTATGTATTATTATTTTCGGTATTACCATGGCAGTAGTACAGGGACTAGGGGATTCTAACCTTAGCGGTGCTGTCCTTTATTTAAACCTAATCAAAGAAATTACCCTAGCGGTATTTTTTGGACTTATCTCCGGACTTGCAATTACATTCGTTATGAAGAAAAGGCCTAGTAATAGCAATTTTCTAGTTTTGCTATTGGGCATAGTTTTATTAAATACGGGGATAGCTAATCATTTGCATTTATCTCCGCTTTTATTAAACATGACAACAGGGGCTACAGTTGTAAACCTAGTAAACAGAAAAATGCTTATATCATCAACCTTGGACAGGGTTGAACTTCCAATCTTTGTATTATTTTTGACTTTAGCAGGTGCTAAATTGGATTTATCCATCGTTAAAAGTGTTGGGACAGTAGGAGCAGCTTATATTTTGGGAAGACTTTTTGGAAAAATAGGGGGGAATTTTATTGCCTCACAATTTACAACATTAGACAATACTATAAAGAAAAATATGGGAATGGCCCTAACCCCACAGGCTGGGGTGGTTATCGGATTGAGTATTATCGCTGAACAAAGGTTGCCAAGTTCCAATGGTGTTATTACAGGAATAGTACTCACGGGAGTAATTTTCTTTGAAATTGTCGGGCCATTATTGCTCAAAAAGTCTTTAGAAAACGCAGGCGAAATCAATACTAATGCGGTTAAGGGGCCAGGTACTAATGAAGTATAACATTAAGATTGCGGTTACTATAACAAAACATGGGTTTTTTCTTAACTATTGAAATAATCCAATTCATAATTTTTGTTACTATTGACTACCAAACCTTTGTCTAATACTGAATCCTGGGTCTTCCTTTCATAATTGCAACCCTTGAAGGCAATCTGGCATTGCATTTTATGCTTACAGGTATTACAAGCAATTTTTTTCATTCGTGGCCTTTGTCTTTTTGATATTTTAATTAGCCTTATATGCTCCATTTTGCTTTGAAATGTCTCCCTAATATAGGGTTTAACTGCTTTTGTATAATGTTTTTTTACTAGGTATATGGCTTTTTTTCTATCACCTATTTTAATAAGTTCTAGGGAAATACGATTGCTAATTATGGTACCCCGGATACGTTGGGTATTAATTTGAACACTCAAATTATTATATGGTATCTCTAAAAAATCAGCTTTGGGTATAATTTGACCGCTGATTTTTATTGGAAATAAATCATCTAAATTATAGTTTTCTTCAAGAATAATTTGGAAGTATTTATCAAATAATCTGGTAGCTAGAATAGAAAAAATTTTAGAAATAATTATAAATGAAATAAAGCCTATAATAAAAATACTTATATTGGTTGACATAATCTCACCCTTTCTATATACATTTTAACATATTTTTATAATAATATTACTGGATAGTTTTGGGATTCAAAAACGAATTAAAACCAAGAAATATTCATCCAATACACAAGCTATTACAAAGATTTCGAATAGGTATGCTGGATGTTTTTCTTGGTTTTATTTTAAGGATGCTAAAAACTAAGGTTTGAAATCATAAAAATCTCTTGTTCTATCTTGAATATATATCCTAGAATAATCGGCAGCATTTGAATTTTTATATAATTTGTATCCCTTATCAATACAAGTGTCACAGGCATCTTTGGGTATTGTGATAGCGAAAATATCATAATTTGTATCACTGGTGGAATTAATAATGCCAAGGCCAGAACATTTTTTACAAATTCTAAATTCCTGGACCTGATTTTCTAAGATACCATCTGTATCATAATATATTTGCCGGCTCCTTTTCACATGGTTTAATCCTTTTAAATTTTTAGATTTTAGGATTTCTTTGTCTTTCCAACGCTTATATACTATTTGAGATATTTCCTTTGTATATTCAGTGATACGAGTGGATTGTTTAAGTCTTTTTTCATCAAAATCAGGTTCCCTCACCTGGGAGTAATCCAGGCCTGCCATAGCTAATATAATACCTAGATTTATATAAGGAAGTGCTCCCTCAATGGAATATCCGCCCTCTAGGACAGCTATGTCGGGGTTTAATTTGTGATTAAGTTTTGCATAGCCTTGGGCAGAAAAGTTCATATTTGTTAAGGGATCTGTATAATGATTATCCTGACCAGCGGAATTAATTATGATATCAGGTTTATAGTCGTCCAATATAGGCAAGACAACATTATCTAGAACATAAAGGAAACCATCATCCCCGGTTCCTGGAGCTAGGGGAATATTTATATTGTAGCCGTAAGCTGCTGGGCCCCCAAATTCATCTATTGAGCCCGTACCGGGATAAAGTGTCCTCCCATCCTGGTGAAAGGAAATAAACAATGTGTCTTTATCATTCCAATAAATATCCTGTGTGCCATCACCATGGTGACAGTCGGTATCGATAATTGCCACCCGTAAGGGCCCAAATTCCTGGCGAATTCTTTCCAACATAATAGCTTCAATATTTACAACACAAAAGCCCCTATCCCCATAGACTAGCCTCTGGGCATGGTGGCCAGGTGGGCGTACTAGGGCAAGGGATTTGTCAACCTTTTTTTCCATTACTGCTTGAAAAGCCTTAATAGCTCCACCCACAGAGACAAGATGGGATT
>CAZUTD010000197.1:0-3579 GCA_964623185.1 uncultured Clostridiaceae bacterium | reverse complement strand
ATAACGGACCCATCCTGGGTTTGAAAGTTTTCTAGGATAGCTGCCAATGTTCTTCCCACTGCCAGGCCCGATCCATTTAATGTATGCAAAAATTCTACCTTTTTGCTTTCTTCTGACCTATACCTTATATTGCCCCGCCTAGCTTGAAAATCTTCGAAGTTACTACAGGATGATATTTCCACATACCTGTCATAGCTAGGCATCCATACCTCAATATCGTATTTAAAAGCAGCCGTAAAACCTAAGTCTCCAGTGCAAATTTTTACCACCCTATAGGGTATTTCAAGTAGTTGTAATACTTTTTCTGCATCCCGAGTAAGTTTTTCCAGCTCCTCATAGGATTCGCTTGGTCGTGTAAACTTAACTAGTTCTACCTTGTTAAACTGGTGTTGCCTAATAAGCCCCCTGGTGTCCCTACCAGCTGCCCCTGCCTCGGAACGGAAACAAGGGGTATATGATACATAGTAAACAGGTAAATCTTCATCTTTTAAAATATCATCCCTATGAATATTTGTGACAGGCACCTCTGCGGTAGGAATTAGGAAATAATCTTTTTGCGGTATGCTAAATACATCTTCTTCAAATTTGGGCAATTGCCCTGTTGCTGTTAAACTATCCCTGTTTACCATAAGAGGTGGCATTGTTTCAGTATATCCATGTTCTTGGGTATGTAAATCCAACATAAAATTAATCAAAGATCTTTCAAGTTTTGCACCCGCTCCCTTGTATAAGGCAAATCTTGACCCAGTTATTTTCGATGCTGTTTCAAAGCTTAAAATATCCAATTCGGTCCCTATATCCCAATGGGGCTTAATTTCAAAATCAAACTCCCTAGGTTGTCCCCATTTTCTTACTTCTACATTGTCATCATCTGTTTCTCCTTGTGGCACATCAGGGTGGGGAACATTTGGTATCCTTAATAGGAGGTATTCGATTTTATCCTCTACTTCTTTTAGGTCATTATCCAAGTCTTTAATATTATTTGACAAATTCCTCATTTCATCCATAATTCCTGAAATATCTTTGCCTTCTTTTTTAAAACCTGGTATTTTTTTTGAAACGGTATTTTGTTGACTTTTCATTTGTTCAACTTCTTGTAGTATTTCTCTTCTTTTCTCATCCAGTGCCACAAGCTCATCTAGGTTAACTTCTTCTTCTCCCCTTCGTGCCATAGCCGCCTTAATCATATCTAGGTCCATTCTGATTCTTTTAATATCCAGCATTTTATTCTCTCCTCACATATTCTTAGTATTCTTTTCATCAAAAAAGCCCCCATCCCCTCAAAGGGACGGAAGCCTGGTTTTCCGCGTTGCCACCCTAGTTAATTAGCCCATGCTAATTCACTCTTGTTCTTCTTAACGGTTATTAACCGATTCTATCTACTTTCATTCGATAGATGGCTCCAGGATGGATTCAACAATTCATTTTATCAGTTCCCACCTTCCACTGACTCTCTTAAAAAATTTCTTGCCTACTATTTCCCTTCCTTGCCTTTATTTCTATTTTTTTTTAGTTTATCATATATCAAGATTGTTTTCAATGTTTTTTCCTTCTTCTAACATTATTATCCCTTGCAAAATATATTATATACTACTATTTTTAACAAGGTTTTTTAGTGGCTTAATCCTTTACTAGAAATTTCAAATTAAATCAGGTCTCCCAACAAAACCCCGGGCAGATAGGGTCATCTGCCCCTACGGCATTGCTAAGAACCTGATTGTATGGGACGACAGACCCTGTCATCCCGCCTGCGCCGTGACACATTCTTTATATCTAATCCTAATTTGTTAATAGTAATACATTCCTGTAAATCATAATATTTTTTAAAATTAAAACTCTATATAAATGAAATAAAGTTTAAAAAAATTATTAAAGTCAATACTTCTATTGTAAACATTTTTCTAGGAAAAGGGGTTATAAAAATGAACTTGTTTCAAGATATTGACTTAATTAAACAACTTAGCGATTTAAAAAACATAGACTATAGAAACACCCTTGCAATAGCAACAATTATAGAATTGTTAATTGAAAAAAACCATATCACCCGTCAGGAGTTTATAAAAAAATCCAAGCACCTAGATCGAATGTCCCTAGAGGAATTAAAACAACTAAGGGCCCGTTTTTAATGCCGGTATTTAATCTATTGTTCTAATCTCATGTCCCCCTCTTTTATCCATCCTTTTTTTCTCATATAGTTCGCTATGAAAATTGTTATAAGAGCCGGAAGAATAAAATGTAAAATTCCCATTTGTATAAAAACAATTGAGGCATTTTCAACTACCATTTTTGCAAAGGTACCAAATTGTCCCACAAAACCACTTGTCCCCATACCGGCACCTACACTATTACTCTCCATGCGGAATATATAAGTAGCTAGGGGTCCTAATATGGCACTGGTAATAGTTGGAGGAATTAAAATAGCTGGGTTTTTTATTATATTAGGAACTTGTAACATGCTTGTCCCTATCCCCTGTGCAAGAAATCCGCCAAAACCATTTTCCCTATAACTAGCCACCGCAAAACCTATCATTTGTGATGCCCCGCCGACAATGGCGGCTCCCGCTGCCAATCCATCTAATCCAAGTGAAATAGCTAAGGCTGCACTGCTTATGGGTAGGGTTAAAATTATCCCCATTAGGGCTGATACCAAAACACCCATAGGTATGGGATGAATTTTAGTAAGGCTATTAATTATTTCCCCTAGACCCTTCATAAAAACTGCAACAGACGGGGCAATAAATAATCCCGTTAAGCCGCCTAATATTATTGTTACAGCTGGCACCAAAACTATATCAACCTTTGTTTTGCCCCCTATTAATTTTGCGGCTTCTGCCCCAATTAAGGCCGCAACAAACGCTCCCATGGGCTCACCTACACTAATGCTATAAATGCCCCCCTCTGTCAAAAAGATTGTGTTTGCCCCTATAGCCCCGGTGGCCAGGGAAGCAAAAACTCCTAGGGCGGGTGCTTTTACCGCATATGCAACCCCCACACCTATTGCTGGCCCCATCAAAAATTGAGCTGTTTGGCCCAATGATACTAGTAATTGGGAATTTATTTGCTGGCCTATTTGTTTTAATATAAGTCCTATTATTAACGAAGAAAATAGGCCTAGGGCCATGCCGTTCAAGGCATTTATAAAGTACTCTTTTGAAATTTTTGATGTTTTGTCTTTCATTCCTTGATTCCTTCTTTCGTAAGTATAATCTTAAGCCTATGTATTAAAAGATATCATTTTTTTGAATTGTAATCAATTTTTTATTTTGTTTTGATTTTCTACATTTTATCCCAAAAGCTTGCAATTTATTATAAAGTTTTAGTTTTGTTTCACATGAAACAAAATACGACAAGTTTAGTTTCATATTACATATTGATATAATTTTGTGTTTTGCATTCATATTGTAATATAAAACATATTTGGTTTAACAAATGGGTAAGAAATCAATTGATTTCTTTTTTTATCCTGTTTATCCTAAAAAATATAAAGCTATGTAGCATCATTTATGTTTTTCTAGGATTAATTAAGCCCTGTCTGCGCAAAAATAAGTTAATCCTCTACAATAAAATATGTAGAGGATT
>CAZUTD010000196.1:0-3595 GCA_964623185.1 uncultured Clostridiaceae bacterium | reverse complement strand
TTATCGAGGCCTTGGCTGATGGGGCAGTCTTACAGGGTATGGATAGGCAGAAGGCCTATAAATATGCCGCCCAGGCAGTATTGGGGGCTGCAAAAATGGTTCTAGAATCAGGGAAACATCCCGGTGAGTTAAAAGACCAAGTTTGTTCCCCAGCGGGCACAACAATCGAGGCAATTTATAGCTTGGAACAGAACTCCTTTAGGGGAACTGTGATTGAGGCTATGGAAGCCTGTACCGAAAGAACTAGAGAAATGACAAAAAATAAGGGTATGTAAAATAAAACAGGGTGGACATTAGTGTCCACCCTGTTTTATTTACAACTTATATTCCGTTAACTCCTCACAGTAACTACACCTATATTTTAGGTTGCTATCCGGCACCAAGGTAAATTCGGGTTCCACATAATCGTCAATGGTTGTAATACAACGAGGGTTTTTACACTTAATCATACCCGTTACTTTTTGAGGAATTTCAATATCCTTCTTTTCTATAATTTTATCATTCCTAATTATATTAATAGTGATATTTGGGTCAATCAACCCTAGTATAGTTAAATCTATATCCACATGGTCCTGTATCTTAATAATATCTTTTTTGCCTAGTTTTTTGCTTTGCACTTTCATAAGTAAAACCACTGGAGTATCTAACTTATCTAAATTAAGTTTTTGAAAGATTTTGAGACCTTTTCCAGATGTAATATGGTCGATAACAATACCTTTTTCTATACTTGTTACTTTTAACATGGTTCAATCACCCCCAAAAGTAGTGCAATCAAGGCCATTCTTGCGTACATTCCTAACTTTGCCTGGTGGAAATATTTGCCCCTGGGGTCCTGATCTACATCATAACTAATTTCATTAACCCTTGGCAGGGGATGAAGAATCATCATGTCCTCCTTGGCCCTTTGCAATTTTTCGCGATTTAAAATATAACTATCTTTAAGTTTCACATAATCCTCTTCATTAAAAAATCTTTCCTTTTGAATTCTTGTCATATAGAGAATATCTATTTCAGACATATAGGCTTCCAAGGAATTAGTTTCTATAATTTCAATATTAGTATTTGCAATAATATCATTTTTTAAATGGGTGGGGATTTTAAGTTCTGGTGGGGATATGAAAACAAAGCTCATATCCGGATACTTACTTAGGGTTTTTATAAGAGAGTGGACAGTCCTGCCGAAAAGCAGGTCTCCGCAAAAAGCTACTTTAAGATTTTCGATTTTTTCGTTATAATACTGGATAGTAATTAGGTCTGCTAAAGTTTGTGTGGGATGTTGGTGACCGCCATCACCACCATTAATAATTGGTACGGTGGAATATTGTGAAGCTAATTTAGGAGCCCCTTCGCGAGGGTGTCTCATAACAACAATATCCACATAATCATCAACGATTCGTATTGTATCGGCTACGCTTTCGCCTTTTGTAACTGAGCTTGTGCTGGCGTCAGAAAAACCTAATACCTGTCCGCCCATTCTTAGCATAGCAGATTCGAAACTCAACCTGGTTCGTGTGCTAGATTCATAAAATAGGGTGGCAAGAACCTTACCCTTGCAAATATCTGCGTAGGCAGAAGGACTTTTGTAAATTTCTAGCCCGAGTTTCAGTATGGTGTTAACCTCGTCTAAGGTTAAATCGCTGGAATCTATAATATGTCTTCCTTTCAAACTCATTTGTCTTCCTCCTCAGTTTTTATTTCGGAGTTTTCTACTCCCTTTCTAGTCTCACAGGACTAATTTAAAGGCAAGAAAATAAAATAACCCTTTGGCCAGGGACGAAAGGGTAAAATGAACATAGGTATATAATAATTTAAGTTCGATAATTTTCCTTTTCAGTCTCTCGGACAGAATTAAAGGTTGTATTTATTTTCTCCAATATATCATTGGACAAATAAAATGTCAATAGGAATAGATATATTGGTTATGGGGCAGGAATAAACACATTTTTATAGAATAACTCTTTATAAGAATTTAATTAAGGGGAGTTATATCAATGGATGGATTGTCTTTGAGTGGCTTATACAAATTCCTGATAGATGAGGCAGAAATGCCTAATTTTATGCTTCATAACCAGTATATAGACTTACTCCCATCACCTAATGTGGAGTATAGGGATAAGATACAGGGTGCCATGGTGGGGGTCGCCTTTGGCGATGCTGTTGGGACCCATTTTGAAAGTCAATTACAAAAAGAAGCGGACAGTATTAATAATTTTTTAAAAAATGATAGATATTCAGTATCCCTCAATACTGCTGATAATACTGAAATGCTCATTATGGTAGCTGAATCCCTAATTATCCATCAAAAATTTCATCCCGAGGATATGGCTAATCGATTTATTAGGAAGCCCATAACAAAAATTAAAAACACTATTGGAGAATTTATAGTTAATTACCGTGATAGGAGACTTGAATGGTATAAAAGCGGAAGCGACTTAAGTGGGCATGACGGTATTATCAGGGGAATACCTATCGGCCTGATAAATTACGGGGATTTTATATCCCTAAAACTTATGGCGGGTATTCAAACCATAATTACACATAAGGAACAAATGGCTATAGCGTCAAGCATATTCCAAGCAATTGCGGTAGCGTACCTTGTAAACTTGCCTCCCTATAGCTTAAAACATAAAAAGGATATCCTCAAATTTATAGATATATGTGGTGAGGGCATTAAAGATATTGAAAGCAGGCTTGCCCCTAGGAAAGAACAGCGAAATATAATCAATCTTTATACTAGGACAAGTATAGAGCTTAGAGATGCTATTGAAAGGGATATAGATTCAGCTACAATCAGGTCAAGGTGGGAGGGCGAGACCCCTATCTTAGGGTCCTTGTCATATGCTATCTATAGTTTCTTAAAGAATCCCAATGATTTTGAAAAAATTCTAAAGGAATCCTTATTATCCAAGGATACCGATTTTGTTGCAGGTTTATCCTTGTCGCTGGCCGGAGCATACTTGGGATATAATAATATACCTGAAGCCTATAAAAACAAACTGGGGAATCTTGACGAAATGTTAGCTTTGGGAGATCGCTTATTCGAATTATCCCTAATCAATAAATTAAATAATCCTTATAGAAGAATGAAAGATACACTTGTAGAATCGATGTCAAAGGATGAACTCCACACACTAATGTGGGAGGGAATAAAGCATATTAAGCGTGGAGAATATCAGAATGCTGTCAGACATTTAGAGGACTTGGTTGAAAAATATCCTGAGGCTAAGGAAAATGAGAAAATAAGGTATCATATTATTGATGCTTATGAAGGCTTGGGGACAAAATTTTTGGAGGATGAAAGATACGATGATGCCTTGAAAATCTTTAGAAAAGCTCTGGCATATGATTTAAACCATCCAGCAATTTTATGCGATTTAGCAATAACATATTTAAATTTGGATGATTTACAAAAAGCTGAAAGATATGTCCGACGCTCAGTGGAAATTGCACCAGAATATGAAATAGGCAGAGAGGTATTACAGGCAATTAATAGTATTAAAAAAGGGAAACACTAGGCCTTGCTTAAAAACTGATTTGCCTTGTGTTTAAAATTTATATTAACATGTTGGCAAATGAAAGAGCCCCCACATTTAAA
>CAZUTD010000195.1:0-3616 GCA_964623185.1 uncultured Clostridiaceae bacterium | reverse complement strand
CCCACATTTTTTTATTACATTATCTATTACCCTGACATTACTTTCATCCCATGCAAGGGTAATCCTACTATTTGGGTAGTTCTCTATCACATTATTTTGTATTAACAATCCGGTGCTACTACCCCTTGCAAATATCCCATCGGTGGAATTGTTAGGTAAATCATTGCTAATGCTATTATTGATTATTTTAGTCATCCCATGGGGGTAGAGTACTATGCCGCCACGATTAAACCCAGTACCCAGGCCGTTGTTAGTTATATAATTATTTTCAATTGTCATTGATGCACCATGGTTGGTCAATATTCCTGCATTGCTGTGGCCTTTTATATAGTTATCGGAGATAGTAATCCTGATTAGATCGGCAGATGCCACACTTCCTACCTGGATACCATGTAGTTGCCCATTTTGTATGGTCAGATTTTTTACGCTTACATCACTACTTAATATTTCTATAGTTGGTGCGGCAACAAGCCCTGTAGCATCTATGACAGCGGACCCGCCAGTAAACGGACCTTGCAGTGTTAGGGGCTTATCTATAATTATTTGTTCATTATATATGCCCGGGGGTATATTAACAATATCCCCAGGGGAGGCTGCATCTATTAAATTTTGTATATTCATAAACTATCACCTCGGTATTGTTTTTTGCTACATTATATGCGGTAAGGAGACATATAGTTACCAGACCTGCTGTGGGCATGTCAAGTTTATGGCAGGTATTACTTTTACTATTGCTAGGTTTATTAATAATTATGGGAGAGCTTTGTTTTAATTTTGTCACAAAGAAAGTTTATTATATATTTATAAATCATAGTTAGTAAAATATCAGATTTTATGGCTTTATAACAGGATATTTCATAGATGGCACCCGATAAGCAGACATATTTAAGGGAAAAATGGCTAATCTTGGTTGATAAAAGGCTAAATGAACTATATACTATAGGTAAACACTGGGTGTTATTTTTTTATAAAAGCTAGACATTAGAGTTGCTCAAGTTGTGATAAATTGAACCCATGATTCGATTCTATAAAGCTTAGAGGGTAGACTATTACAGTGACCTTAGGATTGTTCTTAAAAGGCTTTGAAAATGTCAAGTACATAATGAATATCACAAAGTAAAGCTTATTATTAAGAAAATGAAATGTAATTTGTTATGAGGAGAAAATTGGATGACAAAACTTAAAAATTCAGATATAAATAAAAAAGCATATAATTTATTGCATAAGTTAAACTATCAAAGGCATCTTTACTCGATTCGTATTTCCTTTATTTCCATGATGCCTCTTATGATTATAGGTGTCTATGCTGTGGTACTTAACAATCTACCCATACCTATTTATCAAGACACCATGATGAGATTGTTTGGATCCAATTGGCGTAATTTTGGTGCCCTAATTTATAATTCAACCCTACAAATTGCAACACTGATTCTTATATTTTCAATCTGCACAAATTTATCGAAATGGTATGAAGGCAATATGAAAATAGCTATCAACCCTATAATGTATCTGCAAAGCAATTGGATTCAACTGATTTTTATAAAGAAGTTGTAGAAATTATAAACAAATATAATATCAAGGGGAGTGACATTAATATAGAAATCACAGAATCATTAGCCCTAGTAGAAGATGATGTCACTCTTATGAATATAAAAAATTTAAGCAGTCAAGGCATAGGTTTGGCAATGGATGATTTTGGTGTGGGCCATTCTTCTTTAATATATCTTACAAATATGTCTTTTAATAAAATTAAAATAGATGGATCTTTATCCAGGGATATAGTAAATAATGAGATTAATTCCAATATAGTTTCTAATATTTATGACTTATGTAGGCTTATGGATTTAGAAATTGTAGTGGAATATGTAGAAACACAGGAACAGTTAGAAAAAATACTAGAAATAGGCAAGTTTTTAATACAGGGTTATTTTGTATCTCCCCCTATAAATGGAATTGAGGTAGAAGAATTTGCAAGGCGGTTAAACAAACCTGTTTCAAGTGATTTTGATCAATTTCTCTACAATGATTACGGGGGCTAGTGTTTTGAGCATTTGGCTGTTTGATTTATGGTAGATTGTGGGATAGGATATAATGTATCTATATTTCAAGGCTTAGCCCATAAGATGCCTCAAATTGCCAGAATATATAAAAATTCCAGCTTAATTTAGGGTGGCAATGGGTATAATTGTGCTAGCTATTCTAAAAGCAAACCTAATCTCATAAAAAATAATACGAATACAAGGATGTTTGTTAGAGAATATTATTGATAAATACCAATTTGAAGGGGGGGACTATATTATGAATAATGATGAGAGCTTATTTTCAAATTTGGATAAACTTCAAGTTACCGAATTAGGTATTGACAGGATAAGGAGAAATCTGGACTTGAATACACAGGATGTTGTGGAATGGTGTAAGAATAAAATCAAATGTTCAAATTCTTCCGCGATAAGACAGGGAAGAGACTACTATGTAACCACTGATGATTGTGTAATAATTATAAACTCCCGTGATTACACAATTACAACGGCACATAAAATTTAGGTGAAATAAGGGATGATAATTTGTGATCCTGAATAAATACTTATAATTTAAGGGGGGCAAAAACATGAAAACATTAAAATTTAATCATGGTCTATTCCTTTTAATAATTAGTATTTTATCATTTGTTTATGTAAAAACTGATATTGCCTGTGCAGCTGAAGTCACAGTCTCGCTACCAACATTTGATATAAAAATGAATGGGGTAGAGATTAAAAGTGAATATAGGCAGTACCCATTTATTACCTACAAAGATATCACGTATTTTCCCATGACCTATTTCGATAGTAGATTTTTAGGGTTAATAACAGAGTGGGATAATAGAGAGGGTCTTACAGTGAATAAAACAACTGAAAGAATTGAATATAAGACATACAAGCAAAATTGGAAGAACTTAAATAGATATACCGCCTCAATACCGGTGTTTGTCAAGTAAGTTGTCGCATTTAACTTTTAAGCTAGTTTAACACTTAGCTTATTGGATGCATTATTCTTGGTATTAATAAAGTTTTCAACTTCGGTTTTATTCATAGGGTTAAGGCATACATATTCTGGTAACGACCAATCTCTAATAGATCCTGCCCACCGCTCGGGATGCTTAGCTTTAGCTAGTTCGTATGTTTGAGTACGTTTATTCATGATCGCTTTGTCTAGTCCATAGTGCCGTTGGTACGGTGTGATGAAATTAATACCACTATGTAAATGTTCTGTATTATAGCAACTGACAAATTTAGCGACCCATTGTCTGGCTTCATCTAGGCTAGAGAACCCTTTCAATGGATATTTAGGTCTGTATTCCATCGTCTTAAAGAGTGACTCAGAATAAGGGTTATCATTGCTTACTCTTGGTCTTGAAAATGAACTTTGTACACCTAGTTTCTCTAGAGTTGCCAGAAATGTTGCCGCTTTCATAGGGCTACCGTTATCTGAATGCAAGACTAATGGTCTGCCAGCTATTCCTTGTGATAAAGTGCTTTTTCTTATGAGATATTCGGCGTGATCAGCTGTTTCTTCTTTCCATACTTCATGACCTACTATTAATCTACTATATATATCTATTATTAAATAAAGCTTA
>CAZUTD010000194.1:0-3637 GCA_964623185.1 uncultured Clostridiaceae bacterium | reverse complement strand
GGAAAGGTTAAAATTTCTCCCTTAATGTTTTCACATTCCCCTGTGGCAGTCCCATAGGTATCAGCTGTTAGGATATATATATTTACATCTTGGGCCAATATATTTATTAGTTTGTCTACTCCCTTTATTAGCTTCCCATTTACTGCTATGGTTCCGTTATAATCAAATGCTATATTATCTACTTCTATATCGGGTCTGCCTGGTATCTTATATGTCAACAATCCTATCCCTCCAATTTACCCATATATCCTATCAAGATGATTTCTAGTTCTTTCATCTTTTAGATTATAAAATATTTCTTCGGTTCTACCGCATTCCACCAACTCACCATTTAAAAGAAATCCCGTATAATCAGATATTCTTTTAGCTTGGGACAAGTTATGTGTAACTATTATTATAGTATACTCCTTGGAAAGCCGCACTAACATTTCTTCAATAATTTGGGGAGAATTGCATTTATTTAAATTCACTAGATAGGCTTATCAGTCCCGTACAATTTTTTCTTATAATATCCGTCAGCTAAATAGACTGCTGCCAAAGGATTGTGTCCAGTCACCCTGTCCTTGACCGCAAGAATAGTCATGGGAGATTCTAGATATTTCATAACAAGTGTGTCATGGCCAACACAGAGACCCAGCATAATATTAAAATCGGTTTTTTGCTTATTCAACACAAGCGCCTGTCCGATGGGATTACACATTATTTCATCACAGTTATTTTCTATTGTGTCCTCTTTTTTTACATCTAGAAATTCTTTTTTTATACTGCCATTTTTACATAAGACCGAGACCATTTCAAAATCATGGTGTTCAAAAATCTTTTGTACTATTCGAGCCTCTTTTATCAAACCCATGCAAAATGCCAAGCCTATTTTTTTGTATCCGCATTTCTTAGCAAATAAAATAATTTCCTCAATTCTTGTGTTTTTTCCGTACCCCTGAGCTTCTACCAGGGCAGCATTGTATGCAATTTTGTGGTTTTCCGGTTGGGAATACAGTTTTTTAGCTTCACTATGAATAGCTTCCTCCTTGCTGGGACAATTGGGCAAAGTTTTTTCCATATCATTCTTATAACAACCCAACAAAACACAATTAGCACAATTATACATAATAATCCCTCCAAAGTATTACCCCATTATAATATATTAAAGTCCAACTGCAGGGCACTCGACATTGCCAGCATTTGCCCTTGCCTTTTCTCCATTAAAAATTTCTTCTTCTAAACTTGCCAAGATATACTCTGCCATTCTTCCGTATAAAACATTAGACCGTTCCCTAGGCCTTGGCATATTTACATCAAGTATTTCTTTAATTTCCCCAGGTCTGCGGGACATAATTATAATCTTATCCGCTAAATAAATTGCCTCATCAACACTATGGGTAACAAATAATATAGTTTTCCGATTTTTTTGCCATATTTTAAGCAGCTCCCTTTGTAATAGTATCCGGGTATGTGCATCCAGGGCACCAAAAGGTTCATCCATTAACAAGACTCTTGGATCATTTGCCAGGGCCCTTGCAATAGCAACTCTTTGCTGCATCCCTCCTGACAATTCAAAAGGATAAGAATTTTTAAAATCAACCATATCTATCATCTCTAGAAATTCTTGTGCCACCTTTTCCTTAACAGCTTTTGACTCCCTACGAAATTCCAATCCCAAAGTTATATTATCCTTCACAGTCCTCCATGGTAGTAATGAGTATTGTTGAAACACCATCCCTATCTCCCGTGTGGCTTCCTTTAATTCCTTTCCACAATAATATATTTGCCCAGTAGTAGCTGTTTCCAAGCCAGCAATAATTCGTAAAAATGTTGATTTGCCACAACCCGATGGGCCAACAATACAGATAAAATCATTTTCGCATATATCAATTGTTGTCTTAGCCAGTGCATTAATAATCTTGCCTTCCTCAGTAATAAAGTTTTTGCTTATATTCCTTGTTTCCAAACAAATTTTAGCCCGTTTCATATTCTATTCTCCTAACTTTTATTTAGATATCCCTTTATAGCCTGCTAGTATCTGTCCTGCTTTGCCAAACAAATTTTCGTTCTTCAATAAAACGAATAATAAAATCTAATAAAGAACCTATGATTCCAACACAAATCATACCAGTCATAACTATATCAATTTTAGCCAATTCATAGGCATGAGTTACCAAATAACCTAATCCAGACAAGCTTCCAGGTAGCATTTCAGCTGAAACAAGACTGGTCCAAGCGCTACCAAGACCTGTACGCATTCCATTTAGGATAGTGGGAGCAGCAGCAGGAATTAATATCTTGAAAAAAATATCTAACTCACTTGCTCCTAGAACCCTAGCAGATTCAATTAAGGTCTTAGGAACTTGTGTAATTCCATGGATGGAGCTGGTGATAATAGGAAAGAAAGCTCCCAGAAAAATAATAAACATCATTGATACCTTAAAATTGCTAAGGTATACATACCATATTCCCTGTTTTAGACCAAAAACAGTTGCCAAGCTTGTCACACCAAACCATGCTAATACCATTGGTACCCATGCAATCGGTGGAATGGGCCTAAACATACTTAAAAGTGGATTAATTAACTGATGAGTTGTTTTGCTATATCCCATCAGTATTCCTAAGGGAAGTGCTATTAATAAGGCAATAAAATATCCTAGCATAACACGAATAAAACTAATTAAAATATTTACTCCTAAGGAACCTAATCCAATCATATTGTCAGTTGGTGTAAGAAAATGTTTAACTACTGACATAAATTCAGGCAATATCAATCTGTTATCTATTGCTTTAGCTCCATATATCCATAGCATTAAAACAAGCATTGGTGCTAACATAGACTTAATTCCACTTACTATAACTTTTTTCACTTTATCTCCCCATTTATATTTATATGTTTGAACAAGAAAAAATTCTTGACATGGAAGTGTCAGAACTTTTTCTTGTATGAAAATATTCATTTTAAAAGGTTTAGTTGTTTATAAAAGTAAAGTTATAAAAATCGTCTTTAATATCTTCTAATGTTACTTCTTTCAAATCTCCTTCAAATTTCTCTAAGTCTCTTAATAAATCGTAATAAAGCTGTACTCCTTCTAACCATTTATCCGAAACTTGAGTGGTGAAAACGATAGTAGAAGATTCAACTGCTTCTTTAGGTACTCCTATAATTGCAGAGAGTATAGCTGATGCTTCTTCAGGATTTTCAGTAGACCATTCTGCACTAATGTCAAATAAGTCTACTAAAGCATCAAAAACTTCAGGGTATTGTGATATTACATCAGCTCGTCCTGCAAGAACGCAACAAGGAAAATCATACCATTGTCCTGCAGGTGGAAAATCACTTAAGTTAAGAGCAATTCTACCAATTCCTTCGGCTTCTGCTGCCTCTGGATAATGAGAGGGGGCTACCCATGCATCTACTTGATCCCCTGTAAAGGCTGGAAGTAGGTTTTTTGATCCCTTTAAATCTACTAATAAAACATCTGCATCAAAATCATTAGGATTTTCAGTTATTTCCATATTTGCCTGTTTAAGAGCTGTTTCTATTACAACTCTAGGAGCGGATGTTGGTGAATGATAACCAATTCTAACAGGGGTTTCAGAATCTTTAATATGCTTAGCTACTTCATCCCAATTATTTAGCTCAACCCCTGGA
>CAZUTD010000193.1:0-3646 GCA_964623185.1 uncultured Clostridiaceae bacterium | reverse complement strand
AGATAGTTACCTACCACATTTAATAAATTAACAAAGACATTTATCAGCATGGGGGTTCTGGTATCACCAGCACCTCTCATGGCAGCAAAGATTGATAGGTTAAAGGATTGAAAAATAAAACCTAGTATAACTATCCTAAAATAATTAATACCAATACTAATGGTATCTTGTTCTGCCCCAATGAATTCCATTATATTTTGTGGAAGCAATTGGTTAAGAGTCACAAAAGGGATGATGAGTAAAAATATTACTGTGACAATTAAGTGTTTCACAACATTAGGGACTTTTTCTTCCTCTCTTGCCCCGCAATACCTGGATATCATAGCGGTACCACCAATGCTTATGGCCTGTGCCATAGCGATACCTATAAACATGACTTGATTAGTGATACCAACTGCGGCAATAGACGGGGTAGTAATATGAGTTGGGCCACTGTTACCAACCATCATCATATCTACCATACCAAAAAGACTGCTTATAAGTAATTCTAAAAACACGGGTACTGTTAATTTGATTGCCTCACTACGATAATAGTTTAAATTATCTGCTGTCTTCAATTTACCACTCCTAAAAACTGTATTTAAAACTTTAATTAAATGAAGTTGAACATAATATAGATAATAACATATATATGTTGGGGTTTGAATAGGAGCTAACTATGAATATATTTCAAACTAAAAAAATGAAACATTTGTATCCAACTGGATGATGGTCGTAATGAGAAATTTGGACTAATTATGCGATTTGTTTTATCCTTATAAAATCCTTAACATAAGCTAAGACTTCTCGAAAATAGAATTTGGCAGTCAAGGCTAAATTTGGGTAGGATTGTGCAACTCCTGCGCTTACATCCATATTTAAGCGATTTGCAATCATCAGGGCTCTGTGTATATGGAAGCTGTTAGTAACGATTATGGCAGACCCAAAATTATTGTCCTCCATAATCTCATTACTATAATATAGATTTTGATAGGTGTTGTAGGAATTATCTTCTTCTAATATGTTGTTTTGGGGGATACCATTTTGAACAAGAAATTTTTTCATTGCAAATGCCTCAGTTGTTAGTTCATCGTCACCCTGGGCACCACTTACAATGATTGTATTCCCGTATCCTGAATTATATAATTCAAGTGTTTTTTCTAAGCGGTATTTTAACATGGGGCTAGGCTTGTCCCCCCATAATTGGCAGCCAAGTACAATAATAGCATCAGATTTTTCAGGTTGTTCTCTTATAGCTGTTGATATAATAGCGAATTGTAGACTAATTAATATCAGCAAAAAAATCGAAAGAAAGATAAAAAGAATCTTTTTTATGGTCATATCGTAGCAACCTCCGATAAAATATGATTGTTCATATAATTATAACAGAAATAAACATTTATTGAGGGAAATTCCCCCTACTTTCTTTTGAAATTTATATATTTTAGATAATAAGAGTTGCAGGAGTTTGCAAAAGGCTTGAAAATATATAGGGATTTGTTGAGGGTGAATGGAATATTCGAGGAAAATAAAAATGAGAATATGAAAACGTAAAGGGATTAAAGGGGGACTAAAATACCCTGCACGCATATTCTCATTAATAAGTATTGTTGCCAAAACTTTAGTGGTTATACATTATAATAAAAAATTTTTACCGGGAGTTTAATTTTCACAGAAACTGTTGAATGACAGATAAATCCACATTGAATAATATTTTTTTATTAGTACAAGTAGGCTTATGCATAATAATAATTATCTATGGTATAATAGAGAAAATATAAATTACTAATAGGGTAGACTTCTTACGGAAGGTGAAAAATAATGATAAAAAAAGTAGTTTTGTTATTAATGGCTATATCTATTATTTTAACAGGCTGTATTACGGATAAGGTGTTAGACCCGGAGGATGATACAGATATAGGCGAGATAGTGGAGAGCACAGATTATGATCTTGTTGTTGAGATGAGCAACTATTCAAACAGTGATGAGCTAAAGGAAAAATTATTAATGGCGACAGGAGTAGAGCTTAAAAATATCGATAATCAAAGCATAGGTATATTAGAAGAGAAAGAAGACATAGAAAACTTAGTGGGGACTATTTTTACATATAATGTAAGCGATGAATTAAAGGGCAGCCAAAATGGCCAGCCCATTGGACCAATTAACTTTTATTTTTCGGATAGTGTTGATATTTATGGGTTAGTAAATAGCCAGTATATATATATTGAGGGATATTATTTTGACATAAATAATAGAATACTAAAAGCCTTGCAAAATGATTTCAAACGAAATATTTCAAATGCACCTGTTGGTACGGAATAACAGGTGCATGACTTTTTAACGACTTATAATCTCAAGAAAGTTTTTCAGTATTTTGGCCGTAACTCCCCAAATAACATGGTTTTCATATTGGTAAAAATGGATATAATGATTGGTAACACCCCATTTATAATTTTTTCCCTCCTGTATTAGGTGGAAAGGAAAATCATTATCCGGGACTGTGCTAATTTTTAGCTTATGAGTTAGGGGTGATTGTGTTATTAAATGCTTAAGGGGAACAGTGAAGATAGAATCAACTTCATCTATACTATAATTTATATCTTCAAATTGTATATTGTGGAGGAAGGCACAGAAGGGGTAAACAATCATATTAAAGGTTGTAATTATTGGGTCCAATCTCCCAATAAGTTCAATATTTTGCCTTTTTATGTTCAACTCCTCAATTGTTTCCCTAATTGCTGATTGTTGGAAGTTTTCGCCAGGTTCAACCTTGCCACCGGGGAAACACACCTCACCTGGTTGATTTTTTAATTGGTGGGAACGCACCTCAAATAACAAATGGGGTTCTTTATGGATATTAATAATGGGAACTAACACGGACGATTTTAATAATGGCAATGAAACTTCTTTATTACTATTTTTAAAGGTTTCTTTGATTTTTATAGGGTCCATATTTGACTTCACCTCGATATTTTATAATGATTAATTACTATTATATCAGATTATTATATTTCTTCTATATTTTCAAAAAATCTAATAGGGCGAAATTTTAGTTTAATCATAGAATTTTAAAGGAAAAGGATGAAATATATAGAAGGGATATAATTAAATTAGGCTTATGATGGCAAGCTATAAGTTCTACAGTATATTACCAGCGGGGTAGGAGGTTGCCTTTTAATCAGTCGATGATGAAGTGTCCCTCTGTTGCAAATTATGGTTTATAAATAAGTGTATGGGGTGAATTTGTATGAAGATATACACAAAAACAGGTGATAATGGAAAAACAAGTTTATATGGGGGTAAGCGAGTATACAAAGACGATATACGGGTAGAGAGCTATGGCACAGTTGATGAACTAATTTCAGTGTTAGGATTTGTACGCAACTTTATTGAGAAAAAAATAGTTATAGAGTCTATTATTAAAATACAAGAACAATTATGTGGCTACAGTCAGTAGATAATAAGAATCTGGCACTTCCAGTTATGGACCCATCAATTATAATGCCAGAATATGATCCAATTGTTGAAGATGAATTGTTAGCAACAATCGGAGATGTTAAGAATGCTGAACTTGTAGTTTTAGTTACATTAACAGTTCCATCAGACCTTACAAAAATGACAAGTAATTTTAAGGCCCCAATTATTATTAATTCTGACGAGTTAAAAG
>CAZUTD010000192.1:0-3661 GCA_964623185.1 uncultured Clostridiaceae bacterium | reverse complement strand
TTTTGTTGAATTTTGTTTTTTGATTCTAGCACAATATAAACATATATTGGGCTTAAAACTTAGCATAGTTTCTTACAATTATGGTGGTTATGAATTTAAAAACTTATTTATATTTTATGTAGATAATCCAACAGGCTAATTGGTTATCTATACTTATCCCTTTACAATCCTTGTACCAGTTTCACCCTTTAAGGCCTCCTGAAGCCTGTCTATAGATGTGATAATGGCCACACCTTGCCCGTCTTCAACAAAACGAAGAGCTGCCTCTATTTTGGGACCCATGCTACCTGGAGGAAACTGACCCTCTAGATAATGTTTCTTAGCCTCTGAAACTGTCATTTCTTTTAGAAACTCTTGATTATCTTTACCAAAATTTATTGCTACCTGGGGCACCCCAGTTAGAACTATTAAGTAATCTGCATTAATTTCCTGGGCTACCAAGGCTGAGGCATGGTCCTTATCGATAACTGCCTCAACTCCCCTTAGGGATTCCCCTTCCTTAACCACCGGAATTCCACCCCCGCCAACTGTGATAACAAGAAAATCATTGTCCACTAATTCTTTTACAGCTTCTTTCTCCACTAATTCTACTGGTTTTGGTGAGGGTACCACACGACGGTAGCCCCTACCACTATCTTCCACCATGACAGCCTTCTTTTCTTTGGCAATTTCATCTGCCTTTTCCTTTGTATAAAAGGGCCCGATAGGTTTTGTAGGATTTTTAAAACCTGGGTCATCCTTATCAACAACCACCTGTGTTACTATAGTAGCAAGGTTTTTATTGACACCCCGTTCCCTCATCCGGTTATAAAGGGACTGTTGTATGATATAGCCTAGGCTACCTTGTGTTTCTGCCCCACATATATCCAAAGGGTTTACTGCTACAATATCCTTAGCCGCCTCAACTTTTAGCAAAATATTTCCCACTTGGGGTCCGTTACCATGTGTCAGTACAACCCTATAACCATCTTCCAATAAATCTATAATTGGGTCACAACTTTGACGAACATTTTGAAATTGTTCCTCAACAGTACCTTTTTGTCCTTCCTGTATAATCGCATTACCTCCAATAGCAATAACTGCAAGTTTATTCATATTTTCCCTCCTTTATTTGTTATCTGCCCATCTAGATGTCTGTTTTACTCTTAATCAAGTCTCCCTGTCTTGTCCCATCCTAATCTTTAGTATTTCTCGTATTTTTCTCCTTATACCAAAATTTTAGAATAGGTGATGAGACCATACCGCAAATCATAAAAGAAATTCCAATAAACATGGTTATCCTATTATTTCCCAGATGTCCATAATATAAGAATGGAAGAGAGGATATCGTAATGAAGCCTGCAAGAGTTTGATGTCCTGCCTTTGTATGAAAAAAAGTTTTTTCTTTCATTATTCCTTTCCCCTCCTATAGAATAATTAAAGTAACAAAAAGAATAATACCGCATAAAACTGATATGCTCAAGGCTATTGGCAAGGTTTTACGCAATACAGATCCCTCCTGTCCTAAAATCCCCGCTGTTGTTGTTCCTAGTATAATACTTCCAGGTGCTATGGCATTACCCACCGCAGCGCCCGCTGTTTGTGCACCCAGGATGGCCGCTTGATTTAACTTAAGTATTTCAGCCGTAGTTTGTTGAAATTCTCCGAATAAAATATTAGACGACATATTACTACTAGTCATAAAACTCCCCACCAAGCCAACTGACGGTGCTAACAAGACATATGCCCTCCCTAAAACATTTGCTGTCCCAGTAGCTAAGACGGTTGTTTGTCCTGTCCCGCTCATTATTCTCGACATAATGATAAGGGCTACAATAGCAATGGTGGAGGGGGCTGTCTTTTCAACTATCCGCATAAAAATTCTCTTGCCCCCACCCTTGCTTATTTTCCCTGTCCTATAGAAGTATAAGTAACCGACTAACCCAGCAATTAGTAGGAAGGTTCCAGCATGGGTTAAGGGGCTCAAGGGGGAATATAGGTCTATAGCGGGATTGACCACTCCATATCCAGTAGCAGTGGCCGGAAAAGGCAATCCTAATTGCCAACTAGCTAACAATCTATTAATAGGGGCTACTAGTAGTACAAACAATGTAATTATAGTCAATACATAATAGGGTAAAAATGCCTCATGTATAGTTACATTGCTTTCCCCTTCCTCCGAAATTGATGATTTCACTTTGCTCCTATCCATCATGGGGCTATTTTCTATACGCCACCTTTGCCTATATCTTTTGCTTTTGCCTAAGAGAAATACTGCCCCTAGTGCAATACAGGTCATAACAAATGCCGCCAATGTTTGGTTTATCTGACTCAACAGCATTTGACCCCCACCATGTATAGTTGAAATTATTAATACAGCCGGTAGGCCCTTTTTAATACCCTCTTTTTTACCATAATACCAACAAATTGCTAGGCCCGCTATCAAATTAATTATCCATATAAATCCAGTTGCCCATAATGCAATTGAATTTGCCATTTCTGTACCTGTAAAACCAGTTTGAAATAAAAGGGCCTCCCATGCAACTGCCAAAGTACCAAAGGTACCTGCCCATGCATGAGCTAATAAAGGTATAATAACCGCCCATAGGGGCATGACACCAATACCTACCAAAAGAGGTGCCCCAACCGCAATGGGAACACCAAATCCAGTGATTCCCTGTAAAAAGCTTACAAAGACCCAGCCAATAGCCAGAATTTGCAGCAATTCGTTTGGAGTAAATTTTTGCATTCCACGTTTAAATGCTTCAAAAGCCCTGGCCTCATTTGTAACCTCATAAATTAAAATAGCCGGCCATATAACAATAAGTATTGTGAGGGCATTCCAAATCCCCTTAGCACTTTGAGATGCAATTAAGTCCCAATTTGCCCTGTAAAACAAGATAGCAATAACTAGGGATGTAAATAGACCCACGGGGGCCGCTTCAGCAGCTCCCCATTGGTATTTAACCATAAGCAGCAAAAGCACAATTACCGGTAAAATTGCCATGCTCCACATAAATAAATTAATCTCTAATGACATTTTATCCACCTTATCTAATTATACTTTTAAAAACTATATTCCTGCCTTTTCAGCAAAAGCTAATAGGGCTTCTTCAAACATCTTCATGGGTGCCCTGGAGACACCTGCTCCAATCATACCTACACCCGGTTCTTTACTGGCTATAGCCGTGTTGATTGCCGGTAAAATTCCTGTTTCTACAACCTTGCGAATATCAATACCAGTTGGTGTACCCCTAAAATCTAAGTTGGGAATTGTATATTGAGAACTTTCAGAAGCTGATATTTCGTACATATCCATTGTATAATTAATGGCATCGTCATATCCTCCCGCCCCTAAAAATCTTACAATTGCAGGAGCTGTAGCCATAGCAAATCCGCCGACACCACCAGTTTCCATAATGGCACTATCCCCAATATCAGGGTTGGCATCCTTGGCAGCAAAACCAGAAAAATATAAGCCCTCTACCTCAGCCGCCGGTGCTGTAAACCATTGATCACCTAGTCCGCTAACCCTAATTCCTATCTCAACGCCATTTCTTGCCATGGCTGTTACAATGGTAGAGTTTTCTATACCATGGGCTGCATCCGAGCTAACCTTGCAGGCGCACATGGCTAGATTAAGAAAAAATTGATCATTGTTAACAGTTAAAAACCTGATAAT
>CAZUTD010000191.1:0-3665 GCA_964623185.1 uncultured Clostridiaceae bacterium | reverse complement strand
AGACCTATGACCGGACACTCCATGCAAAGGATGTGGAGCTAGGGGAAAGGAAGGAAAATGCAATCCAGACCATAAAAAAAGGTGCAGGACAAGTATTTGACCCGCGGATTGCGGAGGTGTTTATACAGATGATGGAGAACAAGGATTTAGAAAATTGATTTATAGCGGGGCATAACCATCCAAAAAATTTTCGAAGGTCCTGAATAAGAGACGATTCCGTCATGATAAGGGGGGATAAAAATTATGAAATTTGGATTAAGGAAACCCAGCTTAAGAAAAAGAATTTCTGCAAGGACAAGCATTAAAAGACAAATAATCCATAGGGGAGGCTTTAAAATGCCCAGGGCTAGTGGTTGGGCTAGAAATCCTAGGAAATATGCCTACAATAAGGTTTATAATAAGACATCCTTCGACATCTTCGACATGATAAAGAAACTACTAAAATAAATAATTTCAATCCAGGTATGCCTAATAACTAATAAAAAGACAATCCTAAAGACATACTAGAAATATATTTAAAAAACAAAGACAAATAACTTGCTCTTAAGGAGGATGCAGAAATTATGAACAATGTAAAATTAGCTATAATCTACTATAGTATGACCGGAACCAATTATCAGCTGGCCCAATGGGCGGCTGAAGCTGGGCGGGGGGTAGGTGGCCAGGTAAAAATCCTGAAAGTGCATGAACTGGCACCCCAATCGGTTGTAGAGAAAAATCCCATTTGGAAGGCACATATGGAAGAAACTAAGGAAATTCCTGAGGCAAAGCCCGAAGATCTGGAATGGGCAGATGCCATTATTTTTAGTACACCCACAAGATTTGGTGTTATGGCATCCCAAATGAAACAATTTCTTGACCTAACAGGTGGACTATGGGCCAAGGGTAAGACGGTAAACAAGGCTGTAAGTGCTATGTCCTCGGCGCAAAACTCCCATGGTGGCCAGGAAGCAACAATTTTATCCCTATATACTGTTATGCTCCATTGGGGGGCAATAATAGCCGCACCAGGATATACAGATCCAGTTGTCTTTAAATCAGGTGGCAACCCTTATGGAACGACTGTAACGATTGATAAGGATGGTAAAATGATCGAAGATGTGGAAGAAACAGTCAAGCACCAGGCAAGGCGAACCATGGAAGTTGCTAGATGGATTAAAAAGGGAAATCAATAAAAGATTAGACCATGTATTGGCCTATATTTGCTTGTTAAAGGAGCATCTATTTGTTAAATTGGAGGTGCTCTTTTTAATGATTTTCATAATTTTTAGGGACAAAAACTTTAAATTGGGTAAACAAGTAAGAAAAGGGGTATTTATATGGCTAGAAATATTAAATCAAAATATATAGATGAAGAAAGAATACTTGTAAATGGGATTCCAACAATCTTTTTTGCACCCAAAGAAAACAAAAAGACAAGGCCCACAATAATTTTATACCACGGTTGGGGATCAAATAAGGAATCACAAAGGATAAGGGCTTTTATCCTATCGGCCCTTGGTTATCAAGTATTTGTCCCTGATGCTGTCTATCATGGGGAAAGGAGTCCAATTAAGGATTATGGCATGGATAAGGCCAAAAAATATTTTTGGGACACCATATTTAATAATATAGACGAATCGTCTAGATTCATAGGCTGCCTTATATCGGATTATGGCGCTGACCCTGAAAAAATAGGGCTTATGGGTAACTCCATGGGTGGGTTTACGGCAGGAGGGGTATTTGGCCACAATCCAAATATCAAAGCCCTGCTAGTCTTAAATGGTTCCTGCAATTGGGGGCATTCCAACCAGATATTTAAAAACTCCCTTGATATGGAATATACCACAAGGGAAAAAACTATTGAAGAGAAAATCGCACAAATCGACCCCATGAATAGGCTAGACATCTTGAAAGATAGACCAATCCTTATCCTGCACGGGGATGCAGATAATGTGGTTGATATAGAAAGTCAGAGGATATTTTATGAAAAAATAAAACCCATGTATAGATATAAGGAAAGAATAAAATTAATTGAATATCCGAATTTAAACCATTTTGTCACCACAAATATGATGGAGGAATGTATAATTTATCTCAATAAACACCTCTAGTAATAAAAAATATACAAATACTTTATGTACTTTATATCCCAATCTACATATTATATATTAATAAAATATGTAGGGGTGGGGATGGTATATGTTTTGTATAAACCAATATCAATTAGACTTAATTAAACAAGTGGATATTTTGTGGGTACAACATAGTGAATGGACCTATATGTCCTTTATGGGTGTAGTATTTAAAAATTCAAATGAAAAGGATCTAATAAACAGGTTGCTTAGGAATCCTGTGGATTTCGGGTGTTTTTTAAGAGGGTTTTATGGTGACAGGGTGGCTTGTCATTTTACAAATCTGCTCACAGAACATTTACAATTAGCAATAAGTTTGGTAAGGTTTACAATGGCTGGGGCCACGATGGAGGCCGAGCAAATTAATAAACGACTCTATGAAAATGCAGATGAAATATCTCTTTTATTGGCTACAATTAATCCCTATTGGTATTACCCAAATTGGCGGGATATGTTTTATCTCCACCTTGATTTGGCCAAAGAAATGGCTGGGCAAATGATTGAGGGAAACTATAGGGAAAGTATAGAAACATACGATAAATTTGAGGCAGAAGTCATGATGATGGCGGATATGATGGCCCGGGGTATTTTAAAGGAGTTTTTTTAATGTTTGTTCCTTACCAAAACAAATATTTAATTGACGGTTAATAGACACTATTAGTCTTAATTGTGAAACAGGAGGAGAAAATTAATGATAGAAATACTAAAGAAAAGACGAAGTATTAGGAAGTATAAGGATAAAACAATTGAAGGGGACAAGGTTGATAAATTAATTAAAGCTGCATTACTTTCGCCGACATCCAGAAATCTTCGCCCCTGGAGTTTTATTATTGTGGACGATAAAAATATAATTAAGAAATTATCAAGGGCAAAGGATGTGGGTTCTGAATTTTTAGGAGGAGCTCCATTAGCCATTTTGGTTTTGGCTGATAAGGAGCTAAGCGATGTATGGATAGAGGATAGCTCCATAGCATCGATTGTTATACAATTAACAGCTGAGACCCTGGGCCTGGGTTCATGCTGGATACAAATCAGGGAAAGAAACCATAATGAAAACCTTACAGCTGAGGACTATATAAGGGACTTGTTTAAACTTCCTGCTAATATCAAGGTGGAGTCAATTATTGCCCTTGGTTATCCCGATGAGGAAAAAATGCCTAATAAGAAGGAAAACTTGAAATATGATAAGATATATAGGAACAAATTTTAGGAGTCCTGTTTATTTAAATAATTTATTCGTTTATTGAAGGATTTTAACTGGGGGGATTGAATTTTTAGTGTAAAACAAAGTGAAAACCTATGTGTAGGGTCTTATGGATATATTAACTACAAATAAACTATGCCCGGCCGAGTGGTCCGGGTTATTTTCTTTGGCTGGTTTTTGCTATATCAATATGGTGAAAAGGATAATTGGGATAAAAGAACGGTAGAATAATCAATATTGGGAAAGGAGGTAAGCAATATGGGTAAAAGAATTTGTGCTTTAATCTTATTTTTTATAATATCCGTAAACCTTAATGCTTGCACAACAAATAGGAGGGAGGATGGTCT
>CAZUTD010000190.1:2041-3667 GCA_964623185.1 uncultured Clostridiaceae bacterium | reverse complement strand
TACATCTTCAGGTAAAGCCTGAGTCATATCTGTTTCTATAAAACCTGGAGCAATCGCATTTACACATATATTTTTGCTGGCCACTTCCTTTGCCATAGATTTTGTAAAACCTATGACCCCGGCTTTAGATGCCGAATAATTTGCCTGACCGGCATTGCCATTTAGGCCTACCACCGAAGAAATATTGATTATCTTTCCATATCCTTGTTTCATCATTTTTCTTATCACAGCTTTGGTGCAAAGAAAAACTCCCTTTAAATTCACATCTATTACCTTATCCCAATCTTCTTCCCTCATTCTTATTAATAAATTGTCCCTAGTTATTCCTGCATTGTTTACCAAGATATCAATAGAATCAAAATCCATATCGATAGCTTTTATCATATGTAAAACCTCATCACTCTGGGTTACATCACATTTTATGGCTAATCCTTTGACACCATAATTTTGTAGCTCTTTAACAACCTTTAACGCAGCCTCTTTGTTACTTGTATAATTTATTATTACATTAGCCCCTTGCTGGGCTAATTTTAAAGCAATGGCCCTGCCAATGCCCCTTGAGCCTCCTGTAACGATAGCATTTTTATTTTTTAGCATTTTCTGCACCCCTCTTCTATTGATTTATCGATAAAGCTTTTAATCCTGCCATATTTTCAATACTATATACATTGATTCCATTCTTATCCAAATTTTTAGCTATTCTTTTTATAAAAGCTGCTAATGTTTTTCCTGGACCTATTTCAATAAAATTTTCAATTCCATTTTCTATCATTAACTCCACCGAATCCTGCCATAACACGGATTTACTCACTTGATTAACTAGGGAATCAATTACCCTAGATTTACAATTTAATATTTTGGCCTCGGCGTTTGTCACAATTGGGATTTGTGGCGAATTAAGTTTCAAACTCTCCAAGTCACCCTTTAATTTTTCACCAGCAGGTCTCAATAGACTGCAATGAAAAGGAGCACTTACGGGCAATAGAACAGCCTTTTTGGCACCTAGTTCCAAAGCCAATTCAACTGTCTTTTTTACTGCATCTTTTTCACCGGAAATAACAATTTGACCAGGACTATTATAGTTTGCAGCCTCTACTACACCATATTGACTGCAATCCTTTAAACATTTGTCTAAATCCTGTCTTCCCAGTCCCAATATAGCTGCCATCGTTCCAACACCTAGTGGTACTGCTTCCTGCATATATTCTCCCCTGTTTTTTACTAGTCTAACTGCATCAGCAAAATCTATCACCTTGGATTTAACATGGGAACCATATTCACCCAAGCTTAGACCGGCTGTCATTTGGCACTCTATACCCATTTCTTCGAGCACTCTTAGGATAGCTATACTGGTAGTCAATATAGCAGGTTGCGTATTTTTTGTTTTTAATAATTCTTCATCTGGACCCTCAAAACATAGTGTTTCCATATTCAAATCTAAGGAGTCGCTAGCCTCCTCGAATACAGTTTTAGCTATTTTAAAATTTCTAACAATTTCTTTACCCATACCTACATATTGGGCTCCTTGACCGGGAAATACAAAGGCGGTTTTATTCATAGGCTAATTCTCCTTCCAAACATCATTTAATCTATTCAATTCTAATACTGCACCATTTATTATTTCAT
>CAZUTD010000190.1:0-2031 GCA_964623185.1 uncultured Clostridiaceae bacterium | reverse complement strand
CAATAATTTCTTTGCACGATTTTACATCATTTATCATGCCAGCTATTTGCCCAGCCATTACAGATCCATTTTCAATATCACCATCAACAACTGCAAGCCTTAACCTTCCTGTTCCAAGTTTGTCAATATCCCCTAAAGATGCTCCTTGTTTTTCCAATTCCAATAATTCCTTGGTGAATTTATTTTTTAACACCCTTACAGGATATCCAGTGGACCTTGCTGTAACAATGGCATCTCTATCCTTTGCCTTTATCACCATATTCTTGTAATTATCATGAACCATGCATTCGGTGGAGCACACAAATCTAGTTCCCATTTGAACTCCTTTAGCTCCTAATGATAAGGCTGCCAGCAAACCTCTCCCGTCAGCTATACCTCCAGCGGCAATAACCGGAATTTTAACTACATCAGTTACCTGCGGGAGCAAAGCAAAAGTTGTTAATTCACCTATGTGTCCACCGGCCTCTGTTCCCTCGACTATAAGAGCATCTACGCCCATTTTTTCCATTCTTTTTGCCAAAGCAACCGTAGGTACGACAGGCACAATCTTTGCTCTAATTTCTTTCAAGCCTTGTATATATTTACCGGGATTTCCAGCCCCAGTTGTCACCACAGGAATTTTATATTTATAAATAATCTCCATAACTTCTTCTACAAATGGTGATAATAACATTACATTTACCCCAAAAGGTTTATCTGTTAATTTTTTCGTTTTAATTATTTCGTTTTCAACAATTTTACTAGGGGCATTACCTGCTGCAATAACTCCTAAACCGCCCGCATTAGAAACTGATGCAGCTAGTTCCGCCGTCGCAACCCAGGCCATACCTCCTTGAATAATTGGATATTCAATGTTTAAGATTTTACACAAGTCTGTATATATCATTTGTATCACCCTCTTTTTTTACTTTATCCACCTTATAACGATTGATCCCCAAGTTAATCCACCACCAAAAGCAACCAGGACTACATTATCGCCCTTTTCTATACAACCCTTTCTTGCGGCTTCATCCAATGCTACAGGTACCGAAGCGGCTGACATATTTCCATAGTTATCTAAGTTTACATAAACTTTATCCATGGAAAGTTTTAAGCGCTTTGCGGCTGCCTCAATAATTCTAATATTTGCTTGATGAGGTACTAGAAAATCAACTTCTTCTATTTGTAAATTGCTAAGCTCCAAAGCCCTTACAGCTGAGTTGCTCATAGCACGAACCGCAAATTTATACACATCACTACCATCCATTTTTATATAATGCAATCTTTTGTCAACAGTTTCATGTGTGGCTGGTGTTCTTGAACCGCCACCTGGCAATGTTAGGCATTCACCATTTTTTCCATCAGCACCTAAATATGACGAGAGAATACCATTTTCCCCATCAATCTTTTCCATTATTACAGCCCCTGCACCGTCTCCAAACAACACACAAGTATTACGATCCTCCCAATCCAAAAATTTGGATAATGCCTCAGTCCCAATAATTAGGGCATTTTTATAAAAACCTGTTTTTATAAACTGTTCGCCAATAGTCATAGCATAAATAAATCCTGTGCAAGCAGCTTCTATATCAAAAGCAGCAGCATTTTTAGCACCAATATTTTTCTGAACTATACAAGAAGTTGATGGAAAGGACATATCTGGTGTTACTGTAGCAACAATTATTAAGTCCAAATCCTCCGCAACAATTCCTGCATCCTCCATTGCTTTTTGCGCAGCTCTTGTAGCTAGGTCAGAAGCAGCAACATTTTCGCTGGATATTCTTCTGGCCTTTATACCTGTCCTAGATGTAATCCATTCATCCGTGGTATCAACCATTTTTTCCAAATCAAAGTTTGTTAATTCTTTTTCTGGCAAATAACTTCCTGTGCCAGTTATACCAACTGCAAACAAATTATTCAATTATATCCTCTCCTAATTCACTTATTCTCATTGAAATATCTTCTAACACTTTATTTTCTACTAGATTTTTCGCTTGTCTTATTGCATTTTTAATCGCCTTGGCATCAGAACTACCATGGGCTTTGATTAAA
>CAZUTD010000189.1:0-3672 GCA_964623185.1 uncultured Clostridiaceae bacterium | reverse complement strand
TAAATCTCTCCTGAACCTCTTCCTTTGTTCTATACATCTCAGGATCACCTACGAAATGTCCCTTGATTCGATAGGTCTTTGCCTCAACTAGGGTAGGTCCCTCCCCTTTTCTCGCCCTTTCCACAGCAGTTTTTGCCACCTCATAAACTGCAAAAACATCATTGCCATCAACTATTACACCAGGAATACCATAGCCCACAGCCCTATCCGCAATATCTTTCACAGAAGTCTGCTCTAGGTACCGGGTAGTTGATGCCCATTCGTTGTTTTCACATAAAAATATTACCGGCAATTTCCATGCTGCCGCCATATTAAGTGCTTCATGAAATGTTCCACGATTGGAAGCACCATCACCAAAAAACACAACAGATATATTATCCGTTCCCTTCATTTGTTCCGCTAGAGCAGCCCCTGTTGCCAAGGTATAACCCCCGCCTACAACCCCATTAGCCCCTAGCATACCCACACTAAAATCTGCAATATGCATGGAACCTCCCTTGCCTTTGCAGTAACCGGTTCTCTTACCAAACAATTCAGCCATCATCCTGTCAAGCTCTGCTCCCTTTGCTATGGTGTGCCCGTGACCCCTATGGGTACTTTGAATATAATCTTTGTCGGTAAGATTTGCACAGACTCCAGTAGCAATCGCTTCCTCTCCGATATATAGATGAACAAATCCAGGAATATCGCCCTTCCTTGATAATTCATCAATTTTTTCTTCAAAGTAGCGAATTCTAACCATAGTTGCGTAAAATCTTTTTAACAACTCCTTATCATACATAATTAGTACCTCCTAAGCGTATTAAATAGATAAATTAATAAACTATTGCTCCAAAACACTTCATACTAATTATATATGCAAGTTTCATGCCATCTTAATCAAATATTATATTTCAACCCTCTAAACCTGCATTTACTAACATCTTTCATGAGTCTTAAAATAAGTCTTAATCTTATATGAAATATTCCAAACTATTGATTGCTAAATTTTTGAGCACTTTATTGTCTGCTTTTGTAATCTTTTGACAAAACTTCTGTCTTTTATAGTTAAAAAGCTTGGAA
The DNA here is from genome assembly GCA_964623185.1 of uncultured Clostridiaceae bacterium. Taxonomy (GTDB): domain Bacteria; phylum Bacillota; class Clostridia; order Peptostreptococcales; family Natronincolaceae; genus CAYMGQ01. The sequence goes on along the minus strand of CAZUTD010000189.1, from coordinate 2,610 downwards.
ATTCAAGCCTTAACTATCTTCCAAATTATTTAAATAAAAAAGTGCTCAACTTTAGGACATCGTTCAAAAGTTGAGCACTTTTTGTTTTCTTACATACTTAGCTCATATTTACCTATTTTATTATACAGGGTATTCCTACTAATCTTTAACAACTTAGAGGCCTGGGAAATGTTGCCCCCGCAATGCATTAGTACCTCCCGAATTAATTCCTTTTCCATTTGCTCCAAGGACATTATCCCCTGACCTGCATCATTATCATTTACTGCCGAAGCATTTTGCTCCACTAGGTAACCGGGTAAATGTTCTAACTCAATCCTTTCATCTCCACAAATGTTAATAGCCCTTTCAAGTACATTTTCTAATTCCCTGACATTTCCACCCCAGGAATTGGTCCTCAATATTTTTAAAACTTCTTCCGAAATCCCCCCAACATTCTTGCCCAACCTTTTTTCAATAGTTTTGATTAAATGTAAGGTTATATCATCAATGTCCTCTAATCTTTCCCTAAGGGGGGGGATGTTAACAGTTAAAACATTTAACCGATAGTAAATATCCCACCTGAAATTTTGATTCTCACAGGCCTTATATAAATTCTGATTGGTAGCTGCTAGTATTCGTACATCAACACTAAAAACATTATTGCCCCCAACCCTTACTACCTTCCTATCCTGTAAGACCCTCAGTAGTTTTGCCTGGATATTTAAAGGCATATCACCAATTTCATCTAAAAATATGGTCCCTCCATTGGCCAACTCAAATTTTCCCGGTCTTCCTCCCTTTATACCACCAGTAAATGCACCTGAGGCATAACCGAATAATTCACTTTCGATTAACTCCTTGGGTATTGCCGCACAGTTAATGGCAACAAAAGGTCCATGCCTCCTAGCACTTTCATTATGGATAGCCTGTGCAAACAATTCTTTTCCCGTCCCGCTCTCGCCCAGTATCAATGTATTAGATGAGCTCTGGGCAGCCTTTTTGGCTACATCTATACTTTCTCTCATTTTTTTGCTCTTACCTATAATATCATCAAAAGTGAATGCTGCCCTAGCACCCACCATGTTATTGACCATCTTCTTTACATATTTTATCTCTTTGAATATATCAATCACACCTATCAATTCTCCATTTTCATCCCAAATAGGGGTAGCAGTTTTTAATAGGTGGTGTCTCATTCCTTTGCAATTTTCCAAAACATATTCCTTGTCCGTATATCCTTTCCCTGTTTCCAAAACCTCTAAAATGGTTGGTTTAAAAGGGACTAAGTCTTCAATTGATTTTCCTATGCTAGTCTCCCTATTAACTCCCAGGATTTTACTTCCCTTGTCATTTATATAAGCTACAATTCCTCTATTATCAATCATTAAAAAACCTTCAGAAATATTCTCCACAATAGCTTTTTGATATTTGTTTTGCTCTTCTATTTTCAATGTTTTTAGTCGGTATTTTATTTGGTTTTCTATTCCTTTGGCCGATGCAATAATCATACCTAATGCATTTTCATTGGGCGTTTTGTTGTATTCACTTAAACAAATAACACCCATAATGTTGTTTTCAACTATAATAGGTGCAGCATAACAAGACCATTCCCTATGGTCCTTGTTACTATGGTTGTCTCCACAAACTTGAACAGGTTTTTTCTTTTTAATAGCCTGGTTAATTGCAGTCTCACCAACATAATCCTCTTTAACAATCACACCTTTTGCAAACTTTAAATCTTTTTGTGATAATTTTAAACTTTGCTCACCACCCACAACCTCCAAAACTTGTGCATTCATATCCGTTAATATTATGATAAAGTTTTGTCCTTGTAAAAACGAAAATAAATAATCCATAAAAAGCTTGGCATTTTCCATCAAAATAGTATTCTGAACCAATAATTTCTCATAGGCTCCCCCTGGAAGCTTTTTATTCAAATCTTTTTTATCATTTTTAATCATATATATCCCCCCGTCCAAAGCAAACTGGCAAATTACAATCTCTATAAGTAAAATAGAACTAATACCAGCACCTAATAATGATTAGAAATAAATATACTTTTGAAATTTTCAATAATTTGAATTGATTTTTTCATATGGTTCATTTTGGAAAACATTGTTTTGTCCTATTATATAACATATCTCCCATTTCGTCCATGCAAGAAATTACCTCGGTTTTAAATCAATGTCTAATATTGTTGTAATATTCCAATTCTTTCACCCATGCCTACCTTTGTTTCGTAGGCTTTATTCGTGTTTTCAATTATATCCCTGTCTATCTTTACAAAGCTAGGTTTTATAAACATAATAATAGTAGAACCACCAAATTTAAAATAGCCCTTTTCGGCTCCTTTTTCTACCCTTTCACCGGGAATATATGTTTGTACAATAGAACCCACACATGTTGCCCCTACTTCCACCATAAGAACTTGTCCAAAGTTTTCCGATCTGAATAAGGTAATTTCCCTTTTATTTTGGCAATAAATCCTGGCTTTTTTCCTTAATGCAATTGGATTGACCGAATAATAAGAGCCCTTGATTTTTTGTCCTGTTTCAGGTATTCCATTATCCGGAAAATGAAAACGATGATAATCAGAGGGGTTTAGGCGTAGAATAATGGAAGCACCCCCAT
>CAZUTD010000188.1:0-3694 GCA_964623185.1 uncultured Clostridiaceae bacterium | reverse complement strand
TCTCAAAAATGCGGTCGAAAATCAGCAAATAATACCACTTCAGACAGACAGCACAAGATGTGGATTCGGACATTTCTATCAGTCATTAAAAATAGAGGATGATAGGATAATCAACCTGTGGAATAGCATAGATAAACACCATGAGGAATTACATAGACTGGGACAGGATGTCTTGACCCTTATCTGGGAGAAGGACTACATTAAGGCAGGAGAGAAATATGAAGGGGCAAGAAAAGCATCAGCAGAAGTCTTTAGAATCATTGATCATATGATATCAAATTTGGATGTAGTATCCGCCTAATAGGCCAAATATTATTATGGAAAGGGGTAGGTTATGGAGAATTTGTTTATATGTTACAGAAAATGAGTTACTTGCTCAAAGGCCAGGAAATGGTTAGACAGTAAAAAAATAAGGTATGAGGAAAGGGATATAAGGGAAGATAAGCCTACTGGGGACGAATTAAAAGAGTGGATTTCTAGGAGCAACTATCCCATAAAAAGATTTTTCAACACCAATGGTAAAGTTTATAGGGAATTAGGCCTAAAGGATAAATTATCGGAAATGACGGATGGGGAACAGATTAATCTTTTGGCCACAGATGGGATGTTGGTAAAAAGGCCAATTTTTGTTGGCAAGGACAAGATTCTAGTTGGTTTTAAGGAGAAAGAATGGGAAGAAAGTTTACAGTGACAGCAATAAAATTATTTGAAGGGGGCTTTGCTAATGAGGGAAAAACCCAAGAGGATTTTGATTATAGGCGGAGTAGCGGGAGGAGCGTCAGCCGCAGCACGGATAAGAAGATTGGACGAAAAATGTGAAATAATTATGTTTGAGAGGGGACCCCATGTATCTTTTTCTAATTGTGCACTACCTTTTCATTTGAGCGGCATGATTGAAAACCATGAGGAACTAGTACTCATGCAGCCGGAAGATTTTTTTAATAATTACAGGATAGATGCCAGGATAAAAACTGAGGTAGTGGGGATTGATAGAGAGGCCAAAGAAGTGGAAGCAAAGAACTTGCTTACGGGAGAAACATATAAAGAATCCTATGATAAGTTAATCCTGTCACCGGGTGCTAACCCTATAGTTCCACCCTTTGAGGGTAAAGATTTAGTTAATATATTTACAATTCGAAATGTAAAGGACATAGTTTCGTTAAATGAATTTATCAAACTTAATGATGTAAAGGATATCACAGTAATAGGTGGCGGCTTTATAGGGGTAGAGGCTGCAGAAAACCTAAGAATGGCAGGATATAATGTGACTATGATAGAAGCCACTCCACAAATAATGAGACCCTTTGATTATGATATGGTCCAAATACTACATAAGGAAATCGTTGATAAAGGAATAGACCTAATAGTCAATGATAAGGTGGATAAATTTAAAGAAAATACTGTTGTCTTGGGTTCAGGTAGAGAAATCCACGCTGAGGCGGTTGTTATGGCTATAGGTGTATCACCAGAGACAAGCTTGGCTAAAGAGACAGGACTAAAATTGGGTAAAACGGGTGCGATTTCTGTAAATCAGAATTTTAGGACTTCGGATAAAGACATATATGCCATAGGTGATGCCATAGAAGTCTACAATAGGCTGCTTTATGCCCAAAGTAAATTGTCCCTAGCTGGACCAGCACAAAAACAGGCAAGGGCTGCCGCTGACCATATATATGGGAGGCCGGTTAATAATACCGGTGTTATAGGTTCATCTGTAATTAAGGTATTTGATTATAATGGGGCGTCAACAGGTTTGACGGAAGGTTTAATAAAGGCTACCAATATGCAGATAGATTATGACACAGTAATGATTATACCAAAGGACAAAGTTGACATAATGCCTGATAGCCAGGCCCTGCATTTTAAATTAATTTTTGAGGTCCCTACGGGAAGAATCCTAGGTGCCCAGGCCATAGGCAAGGGAAATGTCGATAAGAGAATTGATGTAATAGCTACTGTAATTAAATTTAATGGTAGCTTGGAAGACTTGAAGGATTTAGAATTATGTTATGCACCTCCTTTTGGGACTGCAAGGGATGTAGTCAACTTTGCCGGTTTAGTAGGTTTAAATATACTCCATAGCTGTTTTAGGCAGGTCCATCTTGACAAGGTAAGGGAACTTGTAGAAACAGGGGAATATATAATTGATGTTAGGGGTAAGGAGGCATTTGATAAGGGACACTTAATAAATGCAGTTAATATACCCCTAGGAGAAATGAGACAAAGACTAGATGAAATACCCAAGGATAGACCAGTCTATTTACAATGCAGGTCAGGCCAGACAAGCTACAACATGGTAATGGCATTACAACACTTAGGATTTGACAATGTATATAATATTTCCGGTGGTTTTATGGGCATATCTTTTTATGAATATTATAACGATAAGGTAGGGAACAGAAAACCAATAGTAACTGGATATAATTTTGAATAAAAATCAAAGTTATTAAAAGCAGGCAATTAAGGGCAAGTTATTTTCAATTTTTGTGATTGAAGATAACTTGCCTTTTATTTTAGCTTGTAACTATAGACCCGGTTCAAATATTTAAATTTCAACTTATACAATCCAGTAAAAACTTTCGCAATAAATATAATAATATGTTAAAATTAAAGTGAAATGTAGAAGAGGGAGTGATGATATGGCAGGGCATTCCAAATGGAATAATATCAAGAATAAAAAGGGTAAGGAAGATGCTAAAAGAGCTAAAATTTTTACTAAACTTGCTAGATATATAATGGTTGCAGCAAAAGAAGGGGGACCAGACCCGGAATATAATCCATCCTTAAAAGCCGCCATAGAAAAAGCCAAGGCAGCCAACATGCCCAATGATAATATAGACAGGGCAGTTAAAAGGGGTGCCGGAGAATTGGGAACAGATAATTTTGAGGAAATCATCTATGAAGGGTACGGCCCCGAGGGGGTAGCAGTGTTTGTGGAATCCTTGACAGACAATAGAAACAGAACAGCAGGGGACATAAGGCATGCCTTTGACAAGGGTGGAGGCAATCTAGGTCAATCGGGTTGTGTAACCTTCATGTTCGATAAAAAAGGGGTTCTTGCTATAGAGAGGACAGAATCCATAGATGAGGATGAACTAACAATGTTGGCCATTGAATTGGGTGCTGAAGATTTTATAGCTGATGAAGAAGGTTTTGAAATAATCACTGGGCCTGAAGATTTTAATAATTTAAGGGATGGTTTGGCAGACGAGGGCTTCACTTTTGCTATGGCCGAACTTAGCTATATTCCCCAAAACACAGTAAGACTTACCGATCCGGAAAGTATAAAAAATATGGAAAAATTAATTGATTTGCTTGAGGATAGTGACGATGTCCAAGAGGTCTATCATAACTGGGAAATGGAAGATTAGGCTTTGACAAGGATTAATGAATCTGAACATTAATACTTAATGCAAGGATAATAGTTCGCACATATACAAACTAAGAATTAAATATCTGTGACAATATTCGAAAATGCATTGACCTTTTAGGCAGTATCTGTTAATATAAGAATAAGCCAACAAGCGATGAACAATTTTTTGTTGAAATGCCATAATCTAACTAAACTTTAAAAGGAATATGCTATTTGACAAATAAAAACTCATATAATGTTGATAATAAGGGTCAACAGTATCTACGGAATGACCGTAAATCATTCTACTATGGGTGAAAGTGTACCTAGGGTTCCGTTCTT
>CAZUTD010000187.1:0-3728 GCA_964623185.1 uncultured Clostridiaceae bacterium | reverse complement strand
TCCAATTACAATAAAATCAAAATCTTCTATAGTTTTATAGGTCATAAATTAACCTGAAAATTTCAATAAAATAATAATTACAATTCAAATCATACCTTGTTAAAATATAGATTTGCCAATCACTTGGAGGTAAAACACCTTAAACAATTTCTATATATAAACATTATACAGCTAAGATAAAGAAATACAAGCATTGGAAATAAGTTCTTTTTTAAATGTCTATTGTAATAAGATTATATTTATTTTAAATCATAATCTAAGACCTATATTACCTTGTTATAAGCTGGTGGATACAAGTCAAATTGCTGTATGAAGGTCATGATTTTATAGTAGTTGAATTATTTCTTATTTTTTGCCACAACAATTAAGTCGGAAACCCATGCCAGAATATTCTGACATATGTTAAAAAAATATTCACAAAAGGAGTGTTATCATGAAAAAGTTGGGTTTGCTGCCCAAGTTAATTATGGGTATTGTTATAGGTATAATTATAGGTGTTATGAAAATAGAATTTCTTACTAGAATTTTAATTACTTTCAGTGGCATATTTGGTAACTTTTTAAATTATGTTGTGCCATTACTGATTATCGGCTTTGTTGCGCCAGGTATAGCGGAACTAGGTGGCAAGGCTGGAAAATTGTTGGGAATAACCACTCTTATAGCATATTTATCAACAATTGTGGCTGGGATATTAGCATTTTTTGCTGCTACTATGATATTACCTGGTATCATTTCGGGGGGACAAGCAGCCGAAAAAGGTATAGAAATTCTACCGTATTTTGAAATTGAAATACCTGCTCTTATGGGTGTGATGACAGCACTTATAACTGCTTTTCTACTGGGTCTAGGTATGTCTGCCCTTAAAGGTGATACAATGCTTAAATTTATGCAAGAGTTCCAACAAATTATTGAAAAAACCGTTGGAAATATTATAATTCCGATGTTACCTGTACATATAGCTGGTATATTTGCAAGCATGGCTTATACGGGGGAAGTAATGGAAACCTTTGCAGTCTTTGGTAAAGTGTTTATATTAGTTATTCTATTACATATAATATATATCATTCTACAATTTTTATTTGCAGGTTCCCTAACCAAGGTAAATCCATTTTCGGCAATAAAGAATATGTTGCCCGCATACTTTACAGCTATAGGAACACAGTCATCTGCCGCAACTATACCTGTCACCGTGCAGGCAACTAAAAACAACAGGGTATCTGATGAGGTAGCCGAATTTGTAATACCACTATGTGCTACAATTCATTTAGCGGGAAGTACTATTACACTAACAACCTGTGCTATAGCTGTAATGGCACTGGCTGGTAACATACCTAATTTGGGGACGATTTTTCCTTTTATTCTGATGTTGGGTGTTACTATGATAGCCGCACCTGGTGTGCCGGGAGGGGCAGTTGTAGCAGCACTTGGATTATTGGAAACTATGTTGGGTTTTAACGATGCACAACTAGCCCTAATGATGGCCCTATATATTGCTCAGGATAGTTTTGGAACAGCAACCAATGTAACAGGAGATGGAGCCATTGCACTAATAGTAGATAGATTTGCGAGAAAATAAATAGCCTACAATTTCATCCAAGCCCGGCAAAGATATAAGGATACAACTACAAAACATCCTTATATCTTTTTGTATAAATATATATGATAAAAACAAGCATTCAGTTTATTCTTTATAGAAATTTATTAATTACCCTGCTCCAAAAATTAAAATCTTTTAATCGTAACATTTTCACTGTGAGGGGTGAGTATTGCAAGGTAACCTCGGTAATCCCTGCAAACCTATATTCGCTACCATCGCTGACAACAACTATGGAATCCTCAAACCTATACTCAGGTTCAACCTTCACAATTGTATTTGATGGAAAAATCACACTTGATGTAAAGGAGCGGTAGGCATTTGTATTAATTGGTGCCAGCGGGGTTACTTGGAGCACATTAAGGCTGGGATCTACAATACTACCCCCAACGGAATAATTATAGGCAGTACTACCTGTAGATGTAGCTACCAAAATTCCATCACCACTAAATTTTTGTATTAGGGTATCATTAACGGAAATGCTAAGATGAACAGTTCTGGACTTATCACCCTTAATTACAATTTCATTAATAGCATTTGTGCTAATACAATTATTTCTTGTACATATTGTTGCCTGCATAGTGTTAAGCTCTTCTAGAAAATAATCGCCCGAAATATATTTTTCTATAAACATATCTATTTTTTTAGGATTGATTTCACTAAAGAAACCCAAATGGCCAGTGTTAATACCGATTATAGGTATGTTGGGAAAATTATGCTTATGCAATGCCCACAAGAAGGAGCCGTCACCCCCGATGGAAATAACAAGTTCCGCATCTTGATGAAAATTGGGGGGGATAGTAAAACCCGCCTGAAGCAATTGTTTCTTTAAATATTTAACAGTTTCTATAGAAAGCTTATTATTATTATGTAGGATATTGATAATTTTAGAGGACATTTAAACTATCTCCTTTTTACCAAGAGTTTTTAATTAGAATCATATTAGACTGTCCTTATTATGATGGATGGGTTTTTATCAGTATCTTATCACGGTTATGCTTTGTAATAAAATTAAAGTATGGATTATAGGCCTAGTTTATATAGAGTATAGAAGAATATTTCTGCCTTGTTAGCCTATGGACTATAATCACTATTATACTATATATTATCATACATATAATGAAAGATTTTTTATTAACAATGTTTTATTTGCTCCACCCCCTGTTTGCCAATTAACTTGATGAATTTAATATTTAAATATATAATAATTCTTGCACGATAAAAAACAAAGCGGGTGAAAAAATGTTTTTAATGGAACAACAAACGGAAAATACAATTGTTTATATGGCTGATAAAGAAGATGATCAGATTAATATAAAGGATATCCTTAAGAAAAAATTAAACTTGTCAAGCAGATTATTAGCCAGGCTAAAGAGAGAGCAATCCATATTTATTAACAATTCATTTGCCAGATACCATCAACTAGTTAATGAGGGGGATATAATAAAAATTGTTATGGCAGAAGAGGCAAATCGTTTTGAAGCAGAAAACTTGCCCTTTCATATAGAATATGAAGATGAGGATATTATTATTGTTAACAAGGAACCTGGTATGGTCACCCATCCTACTAAGAGTCATTTCAAGGGAACTGTTGCCAATGCTGGTCAAAATTATTTATTAAAAGAGGGAAAGGATTGCAGGATACGGTTTGTCAATAGATTAGATATGGATACATCCGGTCTTTTAATCATAGCAAAAAATCCATATGCCCATCATATATTGTCCATGCAAATGCAAAAAGATCAGGTGGAAAAAAAATACCTTGCTTTCGTGGAAGGTATAGTTAAGAATGAGACTGACCAGATTAATGCACCAATCTATAGGCCCACAGACAGTTCAATAGAAAGGATAATAGATCCCAGGGGGCAAGAATCAATCACAAACTACAAGGTTTTAAAAAGATATAAAAAGGCTAGTCTTGTGGAGGTTCAACTGTTAACAGGAAGAACCCACCAAATTCGCGTACATATGAAATATATAGGCCACCCCCTACTAGGGGACTCTTTATACGGGCAGGTTTCTGACCTTGTTAACCGCCAGGCATTACATGCAAGTTATTTGAAATTTATTCAACCCAGATACAGAAATATTGTGGAAGTGGGGGCAGAATTACCCAAGGATTTGGTTCAACTTG
>CAZUTD010000186.1:0-3736 GCA_964623185.1 uncultured Clostridiaceae bacterium | reverse complement strand
CCCGCCACCAGCAGCAGCCTTTAACATAACAGGATAGCCACAATGCTTGGCAAATTCCTTGGCCTCTTTATCTGTCCTGATAGGCTTGTCAACTCCCGGTATAGTTGGCACCCCAACCTCCTTGGCCACAAGCTTTGATTGGATTTTATCGCCCAATTTATCAATCATTTGATGTGAAGGGCCGATAAAAGCAATACCCGCTTCAGCACATTTTTTTGCAAACTCGGAATTTTCGGATAAAAAACCATAGCCAGGATGGATAGCATCCACACCTTTTTTAAGGGCAAGCTTAATAATTTCATCAATGTTCAAGTAAGCCTCCACCGGGCCCCTATTTTTTCCTATTAAATAAGATTCATCTGCCTTTGTTCTAAACAGGCTACACTGGTCCTCATTAGAATAAATAGCCACTGTACGAATTCCCAACTCATGACAGGCTCTAAAGATTCTAATAGCAATTTCCCCACGGTTAGCAACCAAAACTCTTTTAAACTTTTTAACTTCTGTCATATTTCCACCCCTCTTTAATAACCGCAAAATAATACTAGGATATATTAACCGCAGTATTTTTGTATATTAGCACTATTATATAGAATCTTTATTCTCTTTTCAATCATTTGTTTTAGGTTTTATATTTTTGCATCATTCCTAAAAATCTTAAAAATGATTAAATGGGATTATTATATAATTTTGCAAAAAAAATTGGGAGAAAGCGCAGCTTTGCTTCTCCCGTTTAATTTAATAAGAAAAGATGTTAAGTTTTCCTGTAAAAACAGGAATTAAATCCTTGTAATATTAATTACCACATTTCCAAAAATTTATTCAATTTTTAATTAAAAAACAAAAGACTCCCAAAAATATTTAAAGGAGTCAGATAAATATATAAAAAAACGCCTTTTTCAGGCGTAATTTTACAAATAACTAATTAAAGCTATATGCTTATTACTCCTTTCCGCAATGGGGGGAATTATTGTTTCCAACAATTCCTAACGGTCTGCACCTCATAATATTTCTATCTTAGAGAATATAGACTCGGAGATTTATTCAATTATGATTTAAATATTAATTTAATGTTACTATATTTTGTAGCTTTTGTCAACAAATAAACATGTCAATATTCAATTTTATTGTAAATATTTTAAATTATTTTTACAAATTGAATTTATTGAAACTGTAATTTTGTAAAACCCTCCATTGCAAAACAATCCCTATTCTAAATTACAGGTCTACTAAAAATTGCCATTAAAATAGTTCCCCCCCTAGCGAGCAGGGGGGCATTATATTTCACTTCCACCTAATCAACCTTCTTAATCATAATACCTGTGTCATGATCATTTAAATCCTGTCTTGTAAAGCTATTATCTTCAACCCTCTTTATATTTACTGCCAGGGTTTCTTGTGCAATATAATTCTTGTGTAAATCAATAGCCTTTGCAATTTCATCATCACTGTCGTAATAAATTTCAATATTATCAATGACATTTAAATCTTGGGTTTTTCTCATTTGTTGTACCTTAGAGACAAATTCCCTAGCATAGCCCTCATTAATTAATTCTTCTGTTAGGCTGGTATCTAAAATTACAAATAGATTACTTTGCATCTCAACTGTAAAGCCTTCCTTAGCAGCAATATTAACCATAACATAATCCTCGGTAACTTCAATTTTTTCACCATCTAAATCCATAGTTATAGTTTCTCCTGCCTCTAGCCTTGGTACCAATTCAGATGCGTCCAAGGCCGCCAAGGTTTTGCCAAAGGCCTTGATTTTGCTTCCAAGTTTCGGTCCTGCCAAGCGGAAGTTTGGTTTAAGGCTATAATCCATAAAATCATTGAGATTTTGTTCAAAACTAACCTCTTTAATATTGAGCTCTTCCAAAATCAATGGTACCAAGTCTTTTATAACAAGTTCATACTTACCATCTACAAGTATCTTTTGTAAAGGTTGACGAACCTTTATTTGAGTTTGATTTCTTGCGGCCCTGCCTAATCCAACCAAGTCCCTAACTAGGTCCATTCTTTTTTCTTCCTCTTTATCAATTAGGTCCCTGTTTACCTCGGGGAAATCTGCCAGATGTACTGATAAGCCCCCAGTTAAATTTTGATATAATTCATCTGCTATAAAGGGTGCGTAGGGAGCTACCAACTTGGATATCCCCACAAGCACTTCATAGGTGGTGTTATAAACTGCCTTCTTATCATCAGTTAAATCAGGTACCCAAAACCGCCTCCTGGCCCTTCTTATATACCAATTGGACAGGTCCTCATTCATAAAATCCTGTATTTTCCTAACTGATTTTGTTAAGTCATAGACTCCCATGTCCTTTCTTACTTCCTCAACCAGGCTATTATACTTGGATAAAATCCACCTATCCAACTCAGGCCGCTTATCATATTCTATAAAGAAATCCTCGGGATTCACCCCATCCGTGTTGGCATAAAGTGCAAAGAAAGCATAAACATTTTCAATTGTAGTGAAAAACTTGCTTTGGACTTCTTTTAATCCATCCACATCGAACCGGGTCGGGGTCCATGCTGGTGACACATGCAGCAAATACCACCTCAGGGCATCTGCACCATATTCATCAAATAATTCAAAAGGATCCACAGTATTGCCCTTGGATTTTGACATCTTTTGGCCATCCTTATCCAAGATTAAGTCATTAACCAAGACATTCCTGTAAGGTGATTGTCCCATTACAAAAGTCGAAATCGCTATAAGTGAGTAAAACCAGCCCCTGGTTTGGTCAATCCCCTCACATATGAAATCAGCAGGGAATAGTTCATCGAAATTATCCTTGTTTTCAAAAGGATAATGATGCTGTGCAAAAGGCATGGAACCACTATCAAACCAACAGTCTATTACTTCAGGTACCCTCGTCATGGTGCCACCGCATTTATCACATTTCAAGTGAACATCATCCACATAGGGTCTATGGAGTTCAATTGTTTCATCAATATCTTCTATGGCCCTTTCTACTAATTCTTTCCTCGAGGCTACAGAAGTAGTATGACCACAATCACAAGTCCAGATATTCAGTGGTGTCCCCCAGTAACGGTCTCTGGAAATTGCCCAGTCATTTAGGTTTTCCAACCAGTTACCAAAGCGTTTTTCTCCCACATAATCAGGATACCAGTTGACACTATTATTATTAGCAATCAATTGATCCTTTAGTTTGGTCATTTCTATATACCAGCTAGGTTTTCCGTAATATAGGAGAGGGGTGGTACAACGCCAGCAATGGGGATAATTATGGTCAACTTTTTCCTTTTTAAATAACTTGCCCTCCGAATAAAGCCATTTAATAATATCCACATCGGTATCTATAACAAAACGACCCTTCCAAGGAGTCTCAGTATATTTACCTTCTTCATCTACCGGTTGTAAAACAGGCAAATCATACAACCTACCAACCTGGTAGTCATCCTCACCAAAGGCAGGGGCCATATGAACGACACCCGTACCGTCCTCTGTAGTAACGAAATCTGCCAGGGTAACAAAAAAGGCTTTTTTGTCTGCCTTAACAAAGGGCATTAATTGCTCGTACTCAACATACTCCAAATCCTTACCCTGCATTTCTTCTAGGATTTCATAATCTCCCTCTATAACTTCTGCTACTAGGGACTTGGCTAGGATATATACCTTGTCATTGTAGCTAACCTTGACATATACCACTTCTGGATTGACAGCCAAGGCAACATTAGCTGCCAATGTCCAAGGAGTCGTGGTCCAGGCAAG
>CAZUTD010000185.1:0-3749 GCA_964623185.1 uncultured Clostridiaceae bacterium | reverse complement strand
TAAAGGAAAGGATGACCATACAGGATATTGAGTTAGTTACGCCTCAAGCATTAATTAACATCCGTCCCGTGGCTGCCTCTATTAAGGAGTTCTTTGGCAGCTCACAATTATCACAATTTATGGATCAGACAAATCCTTTAGCCGAATTAACACATAAAAGAAGGCTTTCTGCACTTGGGCCAGGCGGGCTTTCAAGGGAGAGGGCTGGATTTGAAGTAAGGGATGTTCACCATTCTCATTATGGTAGAATATGTCCAATTGAAACACCTGAGGGACCTAACATTGGCCTGATTAATTCATTGAGCACCTACGCCAGGGTCAATGAGTATGGCTTTATTGAGGCTCCTTACAGAAAAATTGATAAGAAAAGAATGGTCGTTACTAATAATATAGAATACTTGACAGCAGACGAAGAGGATTTATTTATAATTGCACAAGCTAATGAACCTCTTGATGAGGAGGAGCGATTTGTTAATAAGAGGGTGACGGTAAGAACTAAGTTTGGCGCTATAGATGTTGTACCCTATGATGAAGTTGATTATATGGATGTTTCACCAAAACAAATAGTTTCTGTGGCTACCGCTATGATTCCATTTTTGGAAAATGATGATGCTAACCGTGCCCTTATGGGTGCTAATATGCAAAGACAGGCTGTTCCCCTAATGATTACAGATACACCTATCATAGGGACTGGGATGGAGTACAAGGCAGCAAAAGATTCTGGAGTTATACTTACAGCCAGAAATCCCGGGATAGTTGAGCGGGTTACAGCAGACGAAATAGTAGTCAAGGGTGATAATGCACAAAAAGATAGGTATAAACTTTTAAAGTTTAAAAGATCCAACCAAGGTACATGTATTAATCAAAAACCCATTGTCAGCAGGGGCGATAAGGTTCAAGTAGGAGATGTAATTGCCGATGGCCCTTCGACACAAAATGGTGAAATTGCCTTGGGTAGGAACTGCCTTGTAGGTTTTATGACCTGGGAAGGTTACAATTATGAGGATGCTATTTTAATTAATGAAAGATTGGTAGAGGAAGACGCCTTGACATCTATTCATATCGAGGAATATGAAGCAGATGCCAGGGATACAAAACTAGGGCCGGAGGAAATTACCCGGGATATTCCAAATGTTGGAGAAGATGCTCTTAAAGATTTGGACGAAAGAGGGGTTATCCGTATTGGTGCGGAAGTCCGCTCAGGGGATATTCTTGTGGGCAAGGTAACACCTAAGGGTGAAACAGAATTAACAGCTGAGGAAAGACTCTTGCGAGCTATCTTTGGTGAAAAAGCCAGGGAGGTAAGAGATACTTCTCTAAAGGTTCCGCATGGAGAATCCGGAATTATTGTAGACATTAAAGTTTTTTCTCGCGAGAATGGCGATGAATTGCCACCGGGAGTAAATGAACTAGTTAGGGTGTATATTGCTAAGAAAAGAAAGATTAGCGTCGGTGACAAAATGGCAGGGCGACATGGTAATAAAGGAGTTATTTCCATGGTGCTACCAGAAGAGGATATGCCATTTTTGGAAGATGGAACACCCTTAGAAATTGTATTGAACCCGTTAGGCGTACCTTCGCGTATGAATATAGGCCAGGTTTTGGAGGTGCATTTGGGATTAGCTGCAAAAGTTTTAGGTTGGAAGGTAGCGACACCTGTATTTGATGGTGCCAACGAACATGATATTATGAATGCATTGGAAAAGGCTGGTTACTCACGAAGCGGCAAGCTAACCCTCTATGATGGAAGGACTGGAAAGGCCTTTGATAATCCTGTGACCGTGGGTTATATGTATATGTTAAAACTACACCATTTGGTGGATGACAAAATCCATGCCAGAAGTACTGGCCCATATTCGCTTGTTACTCAACAACCCTTGGGTGGAAAGGCACAATTTGGAGGACAGCGTTTTGGTGAGATGGAAGTCTGGGCGCTGGAAGCCTATGGCGCTGCTCATACATTGCAAGAAATTTTGACAGTGAAATCCGATGATGTCATGGGCCGGGTGAAAACTTATGAATGTATCGTAAAAGGAGAAAATATACCAGAACCCGGGGTGCCAGAATCCTTTAAGGTTTTAATTAAGGAACTTCAAAGTTTAAGCTTAAATGTTAAAATCCTCTTGGAAGATGAGCAGGAAATAGAGATCCAAGAATCTATAGAAGACGACATTAGTGAATTAGGACTAGAACAGGGAGACTTTACCCGAGAGGATAACCAAGCGGACGATTATGTAGAAGACGATGGGGACGACGAGGATGAAGATGCCGAAGAGGATATAGAGCTGGATGAGGATTATATTATAGAAGATGAAGAGGAATTAAAAAAGGCTGGATTTAATGACGAATACCTGGATGATGATGATGGTTACGACGATTAATTAACTAATGTAATTAAATTGATAAATATAATTATAGCTTACACTATATAAAGAAGGGAGAGAAACTCCTTGCAAGAATTAAATAATTTTGATTCTATTAGAATTTCCTTGGCATCCCCGGAAAAAATCAGACAATGGTCAAAAGGTGAAGTGAAAAAACCGGAGACTATTAACTACAGAACCTTAAAACCTGAAAAGGAAGGCCTATTCTGTGAAAAGATTTTTGGACCAAGCAAGGACTGGGAATGTCATTGTGGTAAATACAAGAGAGTGCGCTATAGGGGAGTAATTTGTGATCGGTGTGGTGTTGAGGTTACAAAATCCAAAGTTAGAAGGGAAAGAATGGGCCACATTGAATTGGCGGCTCCGGTATCCCATATCTGGTATTTTAAGGGCATACCCAGCAGGATGGGTTTATTATTAGACATGTCACCAAGATCATTGGAAAAGGTTCTTTACTTTGCTGCTTATATTGTTATAGAGCCAGGAGAAACATCATTGACCGAAAGACAGATATTAACCGAAAAGGAATATGGCGAGGCAGTTGAAAAGTACAAGTTTGGCTTTAGGGCTGGAATGGGTGCGGAAGCCATAAAGGAAATATTAGGAAAGATTGACCTAGATGCACTTTCCGATGAATTAAAACAACAGTTTAAGGAAAGCACAGGCCAGAAAAAGATTCGAACTATTAGGCGGTTAGAAGTTGTCGAGGCTTTTAGACAATCCGGCAATAAACCGGAATGGATGATACTAGATGTTATACCGGTGATACCCCCAGATTTAAGGCCCATGGTTCAATTGGATGGGGGAAGGTTTGCAACTTCTGACTTGAATGATTTATATAGAAGAGTTATTAATAGGAATAATCGATTAAAAAGATTGCTGGACCTAGGGGCTCCTAATATCATTGTTAGAAATGAAAAAAGAATGCTCCAGGAAGCGGTGGATGCACTAATTGATAACGGACGTAGGGGTAAACCAGTTACTGGACCAGGTAACAGACCTTTAAAATCTCTTTCAGATATGCTTAAGGGTAAACAGGGGCGATTTAGGCAAAACTTGTTGGGGAAACGGGTTGACTATTCCGGGCGTTCTGTAATTGTTGTAGGACCCGAACTCAAGTTTTACCAATGCGGATTACCTAAAAAGATGGCATTGGAATTGTTTAAACCCTTTGTGATGAAAAAATTAGTAGAAAATAATTTTGCTCATAATATAAAAAGTGCCAAGCGAATGGTAGAAAAGGTAAAACCCGAGGTTTGGGATGTGTTAGAAAATGTTATAAAGGAGCATCCTGTTCTCTTAAATAGGGCACCCACGCTACACCGTTTAGGAATACAAGCTTTTGAACCTGTCCTAGTAGAGGGG
>CAZUTD010000184.1:0-3751 GCA_964623185.1 uncultured Clostridiaceae bacterium | reverse complement strand
AAAGATATTGATACTAAGCAGGGAATATCATTAATTATTATACATAATGAAAAGGGGCAGGCTTATTTTGATAAGATTGGAAAAAGGATATTTAAAATGGAAAGTAATATAGAATTTGCTCTGCCATATAATCCATGTATACTTAAATCATCAGAAGATAATAAGGGACTAAGGGATAAGTTTTTTGATAAGTTTTTACAAAATCAGGATGACCAAGATGTTAAAGAAATAATTAAAAGTTTGATTTGAATAATTTACCGATGGGATTATGATAATAAAATTCCCAGGGGTAGGGAGGATAATGCTAGAAAAAAGTGAGGGAGAAAAGAACAAACCTTATGTTAAATTACGAAGAATCGCTATTACAGTGGTCCTAGGAGTTGCTTTTAAATGCAAGTTACGCCTAAACCGGTAAAACAAATTATAGTAAGTCATAACACCATTTATATGTATGTTGTTATCCCAGAAGTGTTTATGAAACAGATGATAAAACAAAAAGGTTTAAACCAGCAGAACAATTATAAAAACTAGGTGCATAATGTCGCATATAAGTAAGGTTGGTAATATGGCCTAATTATAAGATATATTTGCGTCATTATAATGATGGCGTCTTAGAAACTGTTTGTCATGCTATTCCTAAGGAAAGGATGAGATAATATGCAAAGGCAATTTTTATTATATGGCCATGGTGGTGCCTATAACCATGGCGCAGAGGCTATTGTCAAGTGCACTGTCGATTTAATAAAAGAGCAATATAAAAATAATAGAATAATATTATCAACACATTTTAAAGGACAGGACATACAATTTAATATGCCTGTAGATGAATATTGTGAGCGTAATCCATATTATGTGGAATTAGATAAAAATTCAGGCGAAAAAGGAAATTATAATAAATTAATTTATAAGGAAACTATTGATAAAATAAAAGAGGATTTTGTGTGCCTATCAGTTGGGGGGGACAATTATTGCTATAATAATTGGCATAGATGGAAAACTATACATGAAGTTGTTATCCTAAAAGGAGCAAAAAGTATTTTATGGAGTTGTTCTATTGAACCCTCTATGATGAATAGTGAAATGATTAATGTATTAAAAACCCATCATTTAATTACAGCTAGGGAAAGTATAACCTATAATGCTTTATTGGATAGAGGACTAGATAATGTAGTTCTTTGTTCTGATATTGCATTCCAATTAGAACCTGAAAAAGTTGAGATTTCAGAAAGGTTAATAGAAGGTAATACTGTTGCCATAAATATAAGCCCTCTTGTAGTACGTAGGGAAAAAAAACATGGTATCATAGTTAAAAATATAAAAGAATTAATTAAATACATTATAACTAAGACTGATATGAATATAGCTCTAATACCCCATGTTGAGATGCCTATGGATAATGACTTTAATTTGTTAAGGGAAATTTATAAACAAATTGGAAATCAGGACAGGGTTGCCCTTATTCCAAATCAATTATCTGCTGCAGAATATAAGTATATAATGTCTAAATGTAGGTTTAGCATATGTTCCAGAACCCATGCATCGATAGCTGCCTATTCATTGGGTATCCCAACAATTGCTATCGGGTATTCTGTAAAGGCTAGGGGGATAGGCAAAGACTTAGGGTGTCAGGACTATGTAATTCCGGTAGAAAACTTTATAAATGACAGGATAATATTAGATAATTTTAAGGAATTACAGATAAATGAAGAACATATAAAAAATATATTGGAAAACAAATTGCCAGAATATATACAAAAGGCCAAAGTACACCTTTAAATAATATGTTTTGGTGAGTTAAATTAGCCCATAGTATAAATAAAAGGAGTTGATACCATGGAAAATTATATTGAAGTAATCCATCAATTATTACCATTACTAGATACAATGGAGGAGGGGGTTATTGATATTCAAAGGCAACTTAGGGAACTGCGCCATGAGGGTGCCATGAACCTTTTAGAGGATGTTTTATTGGGAACTACTAGTATTGAGGATGCCCTTGAACCCATGATGGTTGAATTGCCGGATAACAATATAGGGCTTTTAGGAGCTAGGTTTAAAGAGGCTATTGATGAGTTAAGGAATAATTATAGTAAAACAGATGAGATGGAGTTAGACCAACAAATGGAAGATGAAATGCGGAAAAGTTTTCTCGAATGGAAGGATGAAATAGAAAGGGTACTGAAACCGTTTACCTTATCTTAATCTATATGCTAATGCGGAGCCTTAACAGTTTGCTTTATCCCCTAATATGACTATTGTTGAAATGTTGGGACCATTGAACGGATTGCATTGATAGTTATATAATGGTAAAATAGATATTAATCTAAAGTCTTTAAATAATCCTACTTAAGGGGTGGTGATTTTTTGGACCAGGGCTTACTGGAAGTTTTAAGGAGTATGATTAAAGAAGAATTACAACCTGTGCATGAGGATCTCGATGGATTAAAAAGGGATATTAATAGTATTCAACAGGATTTTGATTGGATGCAGCAGGATATTATTGATATGAAAAAAGATATTAGTCATGTAAAAATCCAGCAAGAGGAACAAGGCCAACTTATGAAAATTTTGCTGGACAAGACTGAAACAAATAAAGTTGAACATGATTTGTTAAGCCAAGATATGACCCAGGTTACGGAAAATATTGATGGTATGAGGAAGGACTTATCTACCCTGGAGATTCTTACTGCTCGAAATATGGAAAGAATTGCACACTTGAAGGCTATTAAATAAGGGGGGATGCTAGTATGGATATAGCTGCTTTATCAATGGGATTTGCACAAATGAATTTACATCAAGAGGCTGGTATGTCTGTTATGAAAATGGCTATGGATAATTCCAAGGTTCAAACGGTGGATTTATTGAACCAGATGCTGGAAGTGAATAGGCAGATGATTGACCTTGATGTTAGCTTGATGGAACAATCAGTAAATCCCCATCTGGGTGCTAATATAGATATTAGGGTATAAAATTTCACACAAGGATGATAGGGCTAATACTACATACTTACTGCCGTCATTATATGCCAAGGGATTTCATTGGCATATTTTACTAGGGGGAGCTGATTCCATGAATTATCAAATATGCAAAAGATGCGGAAGCATGTTTAAAAAGAACAAAAATCAATACTGCACAATATGCCATGAAAAGAATGAAAAGGAATCTGCCTTAATAAGAGAACATATAAAAAACCATCCCAACGCAACTGTAATGGATATTATTACACACACTGGAATCTCCTTAAAAACCATCGATTGCCTTGTGGAAGATGGGGATATATCCTATGTTGAAAATAAATTTATATTTGAGGACATGGAAGAGGATACTAACAATACTCTTGCTAAGGACCAGAAAAAAGACAGATTTCATTCAAGATATAGAAAATAAGTAAATTTGTTCCAATGATAAAGATTGAGCAAATAAAAAAGAGGGAGTAAAAACTCCCTCTTAATTTATTGCTTATTTATCCTTCATGTCTAGGAAAAATTCGTAAGCTTCTTTGTCAGTTGCATTTTTGTGAACTATCATATTCACTGCCTGAACCATGGCAACTGGATTTAAGCTTTGGAAGATATTTCGTCCCATATCTACGCCTGCTGCACCTTCTGAGATAGCTTGGTAGCACATTGTCAAGGCTTCATTCTCTGGTACTTTTTTACCTCCCGCTACCACTATAGGTACTGGACAAGCTGCTGTAATTTCCTCAAAATCTTCACAATGTCCATTCTCATGTTTCAATTCCTTATAGGTA
>CAZUTD010000183.1:0-3787 GCA_964623185.1 uncultured Clostridiaceae bacterium | reverse complement strand
AAAGCACAATATCTACTACTTGCCCCTCGGGTTCTGGATCTATAACCATGTCCCCCTCCTCCTGTGAGTTAGGCGGGTCATTTATGGTCTCGGGGGGATCCACCCTGTTTTTACTGCACCCAATGATTGTCACAAGCAGTAAACAGAGAATTAATATAATTAAACTAATCTTCAATGGATTTTTTTTCATTTCTTTCTCCTCCCCTTACAAAAATTCTTTCTTCCCTACCCTAATTATAACAAAATTTCATTAAAGGCAGATTAACAAGTGTAAAGAAATCACAAAGAATCCTTTAGGGAATCCTTAGGAATACATATTATTATACTGGAACCTATGCCTAGCCTGCTAGAAACTTCAACCTCCCATTTATGTAGTTGAAGAATCCGGCTTACTATAGAAAGCCCCAAACCCGCCCCACCGGTGTCGCGTGACCGTGAACTATCCGTACGGTAAAACTTTTCAAACACTGCAGAAATTTCATCTTCTCCAATACCTATGCCATTGTCTTCAACGATAATTTTATAGGAATCTTTTTTATAAAACCCCCTGACAATGATTTTATTTATATTTTTTTCTGTATCCCTATATTTCAAAGCATTGTGTATAAGATTTATAAAGACCTCTTTTATCCTATTCCCATCACAATGAACAAGGGGTGAATTCTGCAAATCCAAAGAAACAACTACGGAATATTTTTCTGCCAAGGGATTTAAAATCCTAATAGCTTCCTGGACCAGGTGTTTTAATGAAAAGACACTTTTTTGAATACCCTCCTCCCCAATTTGGTTTAAAGACAAGAGGCTGGATACCAAGTCTGATAGCCTATCAATCTCTCCATCTATATCCCGTAAATATTCTTGGTATACCTTGATATCATCTTCGCCATAAAGTAAGGAATCTATTAAGGCCTTCATGGACGCTAAGGGGGTTTTTAATTCATGGGAAACATCCCCGATAAACTGTGACCTCCCCCTATCAATCCTATATAATTCCCTGCTCATATAATTAAAATTCGTCGCCAACTTGCCAATTTCATCGTTTGATTTGATATTTATTGTCTCACCCAAATGCCCCTCTCCTATCCGCTTAGCAGTTATGGCCAATGAAACTATTGGCTCCCCAATTCTCTGGCTGGCAAATAAGGCGGCAATAATCCCTATAATGGCAACCGCTATGCTAATTACCACAAGCTGCTGCCTAAAATCATCAATACTCTTAAAGGCATCGCTGACACTAACTGATACCAAAACAAGGCCCAAAACATTTTTATCGGTGTCAACCACTTGCATAATAGGGACTGCAGCCTGCAATATATCCTTATCAGTCCTATAGTAGCCATACTTCTCCTGACCTTGGAAAGCCTGGCGAATTTCCTTATTATTAATTGTATTTCCATCCAACAAATGAAAACTATCAACCATAACCCGTCTATTACTGTCTAATATCAATATCCTACCACCTAACATAGATGTATACTGGTATAAGCTCCGTCGTAATTGCAAAGGCCTATCAAAATTATCCCTGCTAATATTTGAAATGATATTTGCTGTTTTCAAAGTATTAACCTCTATCTCACCCAAGACGGACCGCCTCATGTTTTCTACAGACAAATAATTGATGACAAGCAAGGGCACAATAATAAGCACAATATACATAGCAGTTAACTTTTGCTTAATAGAAGAAAACATATGAATCAATCCCTTCTAAAAAAATATCCTACACCCCATTTGGTTTGAATCATAGCAGTTTCTTCTTCATAATCCCTTATTTTTTCCCTAAGATTTTTAATGTGTACATCTATGGTCCTGGTATCAAAACAAGGTTCCTGCCAAACTAATCTAAAGATTTCCTCACGGGAAAAAACTCGCCCCTTATTCCTTATCAAGAGGTCTAAAATTTCAAATTCCTTGGGTGTTAATTCAATTTCCCCACCAGATTTTTTTACAATCCTATACTTGGGATCCAATTCTAAGTTTCCCGAGATATAGACGCTTTCTGCCTTATCATCAATTTCCCGTTTATCAAGCCTCCGTAAAATCGCCCGTATCCTAGCAATTAGTTCCCGAGTATTGAAAGGCTTTGTAATGTAATCATCAGCCCCCAATTCCAAACCCAATATTTTATCAATATCACTATCCTTGGCTGTTAACATAATAATTGGTATATCGCTTTTTTGTCGAAAAATTCTGCAAAGGCTAATACCATCAATTTTAGGCAACATTAAATCCAATAATACCAGGTCAAAGTTATTGGTCTCAAACACATTAAGACCTTCCTCGCCATCATAAGCAGCTGTTACCTGAAAACCCTCCTGCTCCAAGCTCCTTCTTAAGCCCTTAACTAATAATTTTTCATCATCTATCATAAGTATTTTCATAAACCCCACCCCATCACATGCCAAATTGCAATATCTTCCCCCTATAATAACTACTAATAAATTTAATACCGTATAAATATTATCCCCATATCCCTACAATCTATCAACAATTGAAGCAATAAGGGATTTTGTAGCAATCCTAGATTTGTTTAATGTTTTTTCAGCTGCACCACAGTAAATTTTTAGTTTTGGTTCCGTACCTGATGGCCTCAAGGCCACCCAGGCTTCCCTATCTAAAAGAAACTTTAAGACATTTTCCTTTGGCAGTATATCCTGTTTTAAATAATCCTCAACTATTTCAACATTATAACCACCAATGATACAGGGTGGATGGTCGCGAAAACTTTCCATTATTGCCTGTATCTTTTCTACCCCTTCCTTGCCCTCCAGGGTAATAGATTCCAGGTCCTCCATGTAATACCCATATTCTTCATATAATTGCATTAAGACATGGTAAAGGCTTGAACCCCTACTATGGTAATATGCAGCCATCTCACAAATTAACATGGATGTTACCACCGCGTCCTTATCCCTCACATATGTTCCCAGCAGATAGCCATAACTTTCCTCATATCCAAAAATAAAAGATTTCTCCCGTGTTTTTTCATACTCCCTAATTTTTTCCCCAATATATTTAAAACCTGTTAAGGTGTTACCCGTTTCCACCCCATACTTTTTTGCAATAACTGCCCCCATTTCACTTGTAACAATAGTTTTTATAATAATTCCATCCTCTGGCAGGGTCTTTTGTTCCTCCATAGTAGATAATACATAATTAACCAATAAAGCACCTATTTGATTGCCATTCAGTGCCATGTAGTCACCCTTATTGTCCTTTATAACCGCCCCTACCCTATCACAATCAGGATCCGTCCCGATAATTAAATCAACCTTTTCCTTCTCAGCTAATTCAATGGCTAACTTAAAGGCCGCTTTTTCCTCAGGGTTTGGGTAAGAAACTGTGGAGAAATTGGGATCTGGTAGCTCCTGCTGGGCTACAACCATAACATGCTTGAAACCGATTTCTTCCAAGACCTGCCTAACTGGCCTGTTCCCAGTTCCGTGCAAGGGTGTAAAAACAATTTTAAATTCATTTCCTACTTCCCGTATAAAATCTTTTCTTAGCGATTGGCTGATTACTGCTTTTTTATAGGCATTATCAAGGTCATCCTCTAAATATTTTAACAAGCCCATCTTTAACGCCTTATCCCTGTCTATGTAAAGACACTTATAAAAATCATGAATTTCACCAATCTCTTTTATAATATCCTTGGCCCGTTTGGTGGCAATTTGGGCCCCGTCCTCCCAGTATAATTTATAACCATTGTATTGTGGAGGGTTATGGCTAGCCGTAATAACAATTCCCGCCACCGCCCCTAAATATCTCACAGCAAATGATAGTTCAGGTG
>CAZUTD010000182.1:282-3793 GCA_964623185.1 uncultured Clostridiaceae bacterium | reverse complement strand
ATTAAAGATTTTTTTGAAACGAGGCTGGCTAAGGAGCTGGACCTAATTAGGGTGTCAGCACCCCTATTCGTGTTATCAGAAAGTGGTCTAAACGACGATTTAAACGGGGTTGAAAGACCTGTATCCTTTGATGTAAAGGGAATAGGCGGTCAAGAGGTTGAAATTGTTCACTCTTTGGCCAAATGGAAACGGATGGCCTTATACAAGTATGGCTTTAATCAGGGCGAGGGCTTATATACTGATATGGATGCTATTCGTCGTGATGAATGTTTGGATAATCTACATTCAATTTATGTAGACCAATGGGATTGGGAAAAGATAATTACTAAACAGGAAAGGAATAAGAAAAATTTAGTCCACATAGTAAATAAAATATATAAGGTATTTAAGGAAACCGAGGAATACTTATCAGAAATATATGACCATTTAACCCCCCTTCTTCCGGAGAAAATAACTTTTATAACTGCACAGGAATTGGAGGATATGTATCCTGAATATACGGCAAAAGAGAGGGAAGACGCTATTGCAAAAAAACATGGGGCTGTATTTATAATGGAGATAGGTGGAGATCTAAAGTCTGGGAAAAGACATGATGGAAGGGCACCTGACTACGATGACTGGGAGTTAAATGGGGATATTATTTTCTGGTATCCTCTGCTAAACATGGCAGTTGAACTCTCATCAATGGGTATTCGTGTTGATGAGGAGGCTTTAAAAAAACAATTAAAATTAGCTGATTGTGAGGAGCGGAAAGAATTAGAATATCATCAATCGATTTTGAATAAAAAATTACCCTATACGGTGGGTGGCGGAATTGGACAATCGAGAATATGTATGTTCCTATTGCAAAAAGCACATATTGGTGAGGTGCAAGCAGCTATATGGTCCGAGCAAATGTTAGCCGCTTGTAAAAATGCTAAGATAAATTTATTATAAATATTAAATCCCTTTTGTTAATGAAAGGGATTTTTCACTCTTTAATTTAATTTGCTAATTTTAAATTTTATGGTATTAAATTAAACCCACATATTTTTTCTTGCTAGAGACATAATAGTAAAGAAATTTATACTAAAAAACGAAGGGAGGATCTGAAATGACACAAATAAATCAGATGGAGCTTCAAAATTTGAGGCATTTAATAGGTGGTCATCAGATGATGGTGGCAAAACTCAATACCTATGCTCAACAATGCCAGGATCCGCAGGTAAAACAGGTTTTTCAACAAAGTGCAAAATCTGCTGAAAATACTGCGCAAAAACTAATATCATTTTTATAGACGGATAAATAAGGAGGTAAGGCAATGAATGATAAGGAAATGGTAAACGATATACTCTCCATGACTAAGGCAGGAATGTGTGATTATACAAGGGCAATTGGGGAAGCTGGCAATGAAAATTTGAGGCAGACATTACAGGAAATAAGGAATAGCGATGAGCAATTTCAATTTAGCCTATACCAACTAGCTCAACAGAAGAAGTTTTATGAACCAGCACAGGCTGCAACTCAGCAAGACTTGCAACAGGTTAAATCACAATTTTGTTAAGAGGCATATAAGCTTAAATCTAATAGGACCCAACAATTGGGTCCTATTAATTTTTAAAAGGAAATAAGGAAGCTACATAGAAGTATAATATATTCCCTGCCCTAGGCGGGAAAAATGAATATTACAATTTCCTACCGAAAGTCTTGTGTAATCTGTAAATTACCATGAAATTAAAGGACATTGATAGATTTATTGAGGAGGAGAGTTTTGTGGCTGTTAGGGAAATATTATTATTGGGAAATGAAAACTTGTACAGGGTTTGCAAGGAGGTTAGCAGAGATGAGCTTCCTAGGGCAAGGGAAATTGTCGGAGACTTACATGATACAATTCTAAATTTTAAAGAAAGACATGGGTTTGGAAGGGCAATAGCGGCACCCCAAATAAATGAACCCTTTAGAATTATTTATATGAATTTTGATGGAAAATCAATTGCCCTATTAAATCCTAGGCTGGAGTTTACAAGAGATGAAAAATTCCAGGTATGGGACGACTGCATGAGTTTCCCTGGACTAGAAGTAAATCTTTATAGGTATAAGGGGTGCAGAGTTTACTATAAGGACTTAAATTGGGATAATCATGTTTTGGAGTTTGACGATGATCTATCCGAATTGATACAGCATGAATATGACCATTTAGATGGAATACTTGCTGTTCAAAGAGCCATAGATAACAAATCTTTTCGAATTAATAAAAATAAACTGGAATGTTTCTAAAAAACGCAATTTAGGCTTGAGATATACTATATTTTAAAAGCATAGGGGGGTTGACTAGGATGCATGGTATGGGTATAGGCATATTTTTTGCCTTAATTTTTTATATTGGACTTCCGTCTCTGGTTTTATATTTTATTATAAAACTTGCCATAAAAAATGCAATTAAGGAATTGAAAGGGGAAGGAATAATTTAATTATAAAAAGGGATTTAATCTCATATAGATAATCCCTTTTTATAATTGTATAATTAATTTTGTATTTTTCGTTGTGATTTTTCACGAGCACTTCTGTCTAAGATTTTTTTGCGGAGTCTCATATTATTTGGTGTTATTTCTATTAGCTCGTCATCAGCAATAAATTCCAAGGCTTGTTCCAGGGACAGGATAATTGGTGGAACAAGCTTAAGGGCGTCATCAGAACCAGAAGCACGCATATTGGTTAATTGCTTTTTTTTGCAAACATTTACGGGTATATCTTCTAATCGGGAGCTTTCTCCCACAATCATGCCCTCATAAACCTCGGTACCAGGATGGATGAAAATTTTACCCCTTTCCTGTGCATTGTGGATACCATATGTTACAGATGTCCCACTTTCAAAGGCAATCAATGAACCCCTAGTCCTTACACGAATATCACCCTTATAATTGTCGTAACCATCAAATAGATGATGGAAAATACCATAACCCTTTGTATCTGTAAGGAATTCTGACCGATAGCCTATAAGACCACGAGCAGGAATCCTAAATTCTAATTTCATAATACCAGTATTTGTAGGATACATATTCTGCATTTCAGCTTTTCGTTGGGTAAGTTTTTCTATAACAGAGCTAAGAGCATCTTCGGGGGTCTCCACATAAAGTCTTTCCATAGGTTCCATTAGACCTTCTGATGTTTTTTTCATAATTACCTGTGGTCTTGATACAGCAAATTCATAACCTTCCCGCCGCATGGTTTCAATTAAAATTGACATATGGAGTTCACCCCTGCCTAAAACTTTGAAATTATCTGCGGAAACTTCCTCCATATGCATGGCCACATTGGAAAGCATTTCCCTCTCCAACCTGTCCTTAAGGTGTCTGCTAGTTACAAAGTCGCCATCCTGGCCGGCGAAAGGACTGTCATTTACCATAAAGTTCATAGAAATAGTTGGTTCATCTATTGTTATAAATGGAAGAGATTCTATCTTTTCTACAGCAGTTACAGTATCTCCTATAGAAACATCTCCAATACCTGATAAGGCTATTATATCTCCTAG
>CAZUTD010000182.1:0-272 GCA_964623185.1 uncultured Clostridiaceae bacterium | reverse complement strand
TAAAGTTCATAGATATGGTGGGGTCATCAATTTTGATAAAGGGTAGGGGTTCAACTTTTTCAGTTGAACAAATGGTATCCCCTATATTGATATCCGCAATGCCAGATATGGCAACAATCTCACCAACCATTGCCTGGTCAAGCTCTACGCGGTTTAAGCCTTTGAAATTATAAAGGTTGCTAATTTTGACATTTTTCATGTCCCCGCTAGTAGTTGCAAGTATAGCATTTTCACCCTTAGTAATTTTGCCCCTTGATATTTTACCAATACCA
>CAZUTD010000181.1:0-3825 GCA_964623185.1 uncultured Clostridiaceae bacterium | reverse complement strand
TTCAACATTGGATATAGCAAAAAGATTGTTAGACTATGGCTATCATCCACCAACAGTATATTTTCCATTGATTATAGATGAGGCGATTATGATAGAACCAACAGAAACTGAGGCACTGGAAACCATGGATGCCTTTATAGATGCTATGATTAAGATTGCAGAAGAGGCAAAAACAGACCCAGAGCTACTAAAGACAGCACCCCATAAGCGACAG
The DNA here is from genome assembly GCA_964623185.1 of uncultured Clostridiaceae bacterium. Taxonomy (GTDB): domain Bacteria; phylum Bacillota; class Clostridia; order Peptostreptococcales; family Natronincolaceae; genus CAYMGQ01. Next base: position 3,611 of record CAZUTD010000181.1, on the reverse strand, counting down.
ATTGGAAGAGTAGACGAAGTAAGGGCGGCTAGAAATTTAATCTTGAAATGGGAAAAAGATTTAAAATAATTTGTTAGAATAAAAGAATCCCTTGGCAAAAAAGCAAGGGATTCTCTTATTCTAAAATCTATTTTGTGTAATTATCAAAGTAACCTTGGATATAGACCATGGGTGTACCCTTGTCTCCGCTTCCGGAAGTCAAATCACTAAGGGAGCCCAAAAGGTCGGTAATCCTCCTGGGTGTAGTGCCTAGGCTTTCCTCATTATCTGTTGCGGAACAATTTTTTTGTCTTATATAATCAGAGATTGCCTTTTTTAATTCATCACCCCTGAGGTCTGCAAAATTATTATCCGCCAGATATTTCAGTTTTACCTCATTGGGTGTCCCTTCTAGGCCAGAGGTATAGGCGGGAGAAACAACTGGATCGGCCAGTTCCCAAATCTTACCTACAGGGTCTTTAAAAGCTCCGTCACCATAAACCATGACCTCGACAGTTTTACCTGTCTTTTCCCTAAATGTTTTTTGTATTTCATCAACAAGGGGCTGGCAATCTCGTGGGAAAAGCTTGACGCTGTTTTCCGTTGCTGAATTAGAACCCAGAAGGCCATAGATTTCGTTGTATCCGTTATTATCTATAGGGAACCTCAAAATATCTTCAAGATTATAAACTTTTTCAGCACCATTAATCTCTAATATTTTCCTAGTCCTACACCTGGTATGGACATCACAAGTAAGAACGGATTTTGTGTAGTTAAGTATAGTTTTTGTATTATTAGAAAATATGATTTCGCATTCTACACCATATTCTTCGACCAAAGATTTATAATAATCAATATAATTAATACCGGTAAAAGGGTGTTTTATATCCCCAAAATAATTTCGAAATTCGCTCTCTGTTAAGACATCTGTCCAAGGGTTTACACCTTTTTCATCAAGCAGTTCAATGTCTACCAGAGGATTGCCTACTTCATCGGATGGATAACTTAGCATTAATACAATTTTTTTGGCGCCCTGGGCAATACCCCTAAGACAAATAGAAAAACGGTTGCGGCTTAAAATAGGGTAGATTATTCCTATTGTGTCATCCGAAAACTTTTGTTCTATATCTTTTGCAATTGCATCAATAGTAGCATAGTTTCCTTGGGCACGGGCAACAACAGATTCAGTGATAGCTAACACATCCCTATCACGGATTTCAAAGCCTTCAAGTTGAGAGGCCTTTAAAACACTATTTATAGCGATTTCCACTATGCTGTCCCCCTCACAAATGATAGGGGTACGAATACCCCTAACAACTGTACCAACTGCTCTTTCCATTTATCATCTCTCCTCATTATATACAATATGTCAGAAAAAATTTCTATACTTGTACTATACACCATTTTAACGGTGTTAGCAAAGAAAACAGGGTCCCGGATTCCCCTTAATGATAAATGGTGGGCGAGGGGGGACACGGCTTGAGCCTAGCAGATTTTATAAATTATATTTTGGGAAATTTAAAATCAACTTAAATAAATCGCCATCTATAACAACTTCTAAATGTCCTTTTTGTAAATCTACAAAACTTTTAGCAATTGAGAGCCCTAATCCTGACCCTTCAGTATTTCGAGATTTATCCCCCCTGGTAAACCTCTCTGTGATTTCGCTTGCATCAAAGTTCATTTCATAGGAAGAAATATTCTTAAAGATAAAGGTGACCTCCTCATTATTGTCTAATATATCAATATAAACTCTAGAATTTTCTAGGGCATACTTTAATATGTTTTCCATTATATTTTCAAAGATCCTATAAGTCCTACGACCGTCCAAATTACAAATGACTTTTTTATCGGGTATATTTATTCTCATTTGTAAGTTGCTTTTTTTAATTTCCTCTTCCATTTCACCTAGAGTTTGTCTAAAAAGCGCTATGATGTCAATTTCCTCAAGATTAAGCTCTATGTTTCCACTACTTGCCTTACTTGCTTCAAATAAATCTTCAATCAATATATTTAGCCTTTTAGATTTTCTGTCTAGAACACCTACATATTCTTTTTGACTTAGCTTATCAAGATTCTCATCTTTAAGTAAATCAATATAGGTGATAATAGATGTCAGTGGTGTTTTAAGATCGTGGGAGACATTAGATATTAGGTCTGTTTTCATTTTTTGACTTTTAATCTCCTTGTCCACTGCAAGTTGGAAGCCTTCTTTAATATTATTAAGATTTTTCGATATGGGGTTTAATATGCCTGTTTCTTCATTTAAATTAATATTAAAATCTCCTCCGGCAAGCTGGCTACTGGCATCATGTAGTTCTTTCATTTGCAACATAAACTCCACCATATATTTGAATATAAAGATAGACCAAACAATAGCTAAAATAAAGCCCAAATCCCTGGACATTATGATAATCCAAACAATAAATAGATTTACTGCAAGGGCTATAAAAACCTGCCTATTTGGGTCCCTGTTAATATCCAGTGACATAAGCTGTCCTAATGATTTTCTCAACTTTCGTATAAGACTAAAGCCCGTTTTACCCATAAAACTATTTTCTATAAAGCCTTTTTTAAAACCTTGGTAATAAATATATTTACTATAAACAATAGTTAAATAAATGAGTAGGTACAATGCAAAAGTTATGGGTATACCAAGGAGGAAAAAATAAATATTGCCCTCATAAATCATATAGATAATATTAAATTTGTTTGCATAAGGATAATATGACCCGGAACTAGGAGCTAATCCTAACAAAAAACTTACGCCTAAAAATCCAAGCCAGAGAAATATTTTTAATTCCAAAAAAAGCTTATTATAGGCCTTGCATATGACTGAGTTTTCCTGGTCAGTATAGGGGATAGCATAGGAAATCAAGCTTAATAAGAATATGCTTATGGCCCCTATTACTAAAATCAAAACTAGGTATTTAGGAATGACATGTTGCTGTCTAAAATCATGGGTCAAATAATCATAATAGCCTCCTATATCTTCCGGTATAAAATAGATAATCTCTATCTCATCATGATCACTATCCATTTGAATATCAGAATTCACCACCAGGTCGTTTGTATTATCTTTATCAGATAAGCTAGCTTCATTCCATATCTCCAAATTTAAATTATTTATAAATAAAGATGTATTAAATTTCTCGCCCAAAGATGTTTCGATCTCTTTTATTTTCACACCCTGTAACTTTGCCCTAAGCTGGAATTGACTTTTTTCTATTTCTTTTTCCAGTTTTCCACCTGCAACATTGGCTATATTGCTATAAGAGCTTTCTTTATTGGAAATATAATACTTGATACTTTCTAAAGTTTCATGCCTAGTTGAATGCCAATCCCCTTTCATAATTTTGGACTGATAAAGGTATTCTGTCAATTCAGTTAAAGTTAATACAAAAGTAGAACTCTCAATATAGTTTTGCAAATCATCTTGTTGGGAAAAAAAATAATTTTTAAAGGGTATATAACTGGCTACTGAAAGGCTTGCAAATATAAAAATTATTAATATAGCAGCCAGACTTGAACTTAATAGGTTTTTTTGTTTTGTCAAGAAATTTTTATTTTGGGAAATATCATCAATCTTTTTTTCTTCATTCTTCAAATTTGTATCCAATGCCCCACACCAC
>CAZUTD010000180.1:0-3870 GCA_964623185.1 uncultured Clostridiaceae bacterium | reverse complement strand
CAAATCAAGAACGGATATAAAAATGGCAAAAAATAAATTTGCAGCCATTGTTGTGGCTGCAGGCTATTCATCAAGGATGCACGATTTTAAACCCTTATTAAAATTTGGGGGTAAAACTGCTATCAGAACAGTCATAGAAACTTTAAAATTATCTGGGGTAAATGATATTATAACTGTCCTTGGACATAGAAGTGAGGAGTTAGAAAAAAGTATAGGCGATTGCAATGTTAAGTGTGTATATAACGAAAATTATCCTAAAGGAATGTATACCTCAATAGTCCGGGGCGTCGAGGAAGTGGGCACCCATATATCTGCTTTTTTCATATGGCCGGTAGATATTCCCTTGATTAAAGAACATACAATTATCAATCTAATGGAAAAATATAATGAAAAAAACCAGGGTATAATTCATCCAAGCTTTGATGGCAAGAGGGGGCACCCGCCCCTTATTGATTATAAATATGCACAAGCAATTATATTAGGAGATGGGGAAGGCGGACTAAAAAGATTATTAGACAGATATGAAAATGATTCTTATAATTTGCCCTTATGGGATCAGGCTATTTTAATGGATATGGATACGGAAGAAGATTATAGAAAACTACTGAGCTACTATAATTACAGGGTTCCAAATGAGAAGGAATGTTATGAACTTCTAAAGTTTTATAAGGTGCCGGATAAAATTATAAAACATTCTCTTAAAGTTGCTGAAGTTTCTTTGGAACTGTACGAAAGTATGGATAATAAAGCAAAAAATATAGATGTTGGGCTTCTAAAAGCTGCAGCCTTACTACATGATATTGCAAGAATGGAAAAAAACCATGCCGAAAAAGGGGCTGAAATTATACAGAGTCTAGGATATAGTAGGCTTGCTCATCCTATATCAACTCATATGGACATAGCAGTTGATGATGAAAAAGATATTACTGAGGGCGAAATTTTATACCTGGCAGATAAGCTAGTAAAAGAGGATAAGATATTGCCCTTGGAAAGTAGAATGCAGATGCAAATGGAATTGTTTAAAGGAGATGAGTTTGTCCTGAATAAAATTGAACAAAGATATGATATGGCTAAAAAAATTATGTTGAAAATTAAAAAAACAAGTGGGGAAAAATAAAAGATGGATAAAACAATATATTTGATTAGACATGGTAAAATAAATTTCGGGAAAGAAAAGAAATATATAGGATCCACAGACCTGCAACTGGATCAGATGGGTGTTGAACAGGCCTATAAATTGGGTCAATACTTTTCAGATACCCACATAAAAAAAATATACACCAGTCCCATGAAAAGGTGTATTCAAACATCAGATATTATTATAAAGGATAGAAAAATTGACAAGATTATTATGGATGGGTTAAGGGAGATACATTTGGGAGAGTGGGAAAACAAGACCTTTAACCATATACGGAAAGAATTTCCCAGCCAATATGAACAAAGAGGTAAAAATTTAGAAAATTTTATTGTACCGGGTGGTGAAAGTTTTAGTCAATTACAAAAAAGGGTTATGCCCGTTTTCGAAGAAATAATAGATAATGGAGAAAAGAATATTTTAATTGTGGCACATGCAGGTGTAAACCGGGTAATATTGCAGGAACTGCTCAAAATACCATTTAATAAAATCATGAATATTAAACAAGCTTATGCTTGTATTAATAGGCTATCGTATGATGACAAACTAGGAAAATGGATGCATAAACTTGAAGAATTAGAGGGGGACAAAGGAGAGATAATCAAATGAATAATCTTGATTACAAATCTGTTATAGAATTATCTCATGAAAGATGTAAAAGGATGGGAATCAAAACTGAACAGGTTTATAGTAGTAATATTGTAAGTGATTCTGATTTGCAAAATAAATTTGCTGAAAATCGGGACATGATACTAACCGCATCTCCTTATATTGAAAAGCTATTTGATCTTGTTAAGGGTAACAATTTTTTTGTTTTGTTGACAGATGGACAAGGATGCATATTAAATGCAATAGGTGATGAGAGGATTTTATCAGAAGCCTTTGATTTGAAGATGGTGCCAGGTGCTTATATGAATGAGGAGAGCATAGGGACTAATGCAATGGCTATAGTTATTAAAACGGGCAGGCATGTTCAATTATCGGGGAAGGAACATTATATAAAAGCCTACCATAAATGGACTTGTTCTGCGGCACCTATTAGGGACCATAATGGAAATTTAATAGGGGTTTTGGATTTGACAGGATATACAGAAAATGTTCATCCTCATACATTAGGTATGGTAATCGCGGCTTCAAATGCCATAGAAGAGATGATAAAGGTCAAGGAGTATAATAGAATACAAAATATTAATAATAGACATATCAAGACAATATTTTACTCCATGCCTGTTGCAATAGTAACTTCAGATATTTCTGGAAATATAAAGGTTTTTAATGAAAAATCTTTGGAACTATTTAAAAACGGTGAAAAGGAAATGGGAAAGGCAAAAATGAAAGACATTATCCAAGACTGGGATAGTATTAAGGGTGAAATATACTCCCAAGGAAACATCTCCCAAGAAATAAAAATTAATGTCCTGGGGAGGCAGGTGTCATGTGTTTTGACAGCTAAACCCATATACCATCACCAGGATGATGATGTTGAGATAGTCTATATATTAAAGGAGATTAAAAAACCAAACTTAAGAAAAGGAAGTTTGCAGGCCTATTATACTTTTGACAAAATTATCGGCAAGGATTCAAATTTTTTGAACACAGTACAATACGCTAAAAAGATAGCAGATAGCAAATCAACTATATTAATTTTGGGTGAGAGTGGTACAGGTAAGGAACTTTTTGCCCAGTCTATTCATAATTATAGTAAAAGGGCAGACGACCCATTTGTAGCCTTAAATTGCGGAGCAATACCCAAGCAACTTATAGAGGCAGAACTTTTTGGATATGAGGAAGGTGCTTATACGGGAGCAAAGAAGGGGGGAAACATTGGCAAGTTCCAGTTAGCCAACGGGGGAACTATAATGTTGGATGAAATTGGGGAAATGCCTTTGGATATGCAAACCAAGCTTTTGAGGGTCTTACAAGAAGGGCTAATAACCAGAATAGGCAGTGTTAAGACCATTCCCGTAGATGTTAGAATTATAGCTGTTACCAACAAGGATTTAAGAAAAGAGGTGGAGAAAGGCAGGTTTAGAAAGGACCTATTTTACAGGCTGAATGTTTTGCCCTTATACTTGCCCCCCTTAAGAGAGAGAAAAAGTGACATATTAATATTGATACGATATTTTATGGAAAGCCTTGCCAATGATTTGAATAAAAAAGAAGTGCCAATAACTAAGGAGTATTTAAAATTAATGCTGAATTATAATTGGCCGGGCAATATAAGGGAATTGGAAAATATTATTGAGCTTGTTATTAATACTGAGACTATGCCTGTCGAATATTTTGAAGAGGTGAGGGACAGGAGTAGGGGAAATTTTATTGATTCGGATGAATTTTTGGATTTGGAAAATATGGAAAGGGACCACCTAACAAAGGTATTAAGAATTTATAATGGCAATATAACACGGTCAGCTAGTGTCTTAGGCATTAGGAGAAACACCCTCTATAATAAGATTAAAAAATATAATATTAAAACATAAATTTGCTGAATACAAGCAAATTAAAATATCACCCGCCGTTTAGAAGGCGGGTTCAATTTTGATTACATCCCGTAGATATAGCTAGGCATGAATTAAAGAATTGGTTTATTTATTTTCGATGGGGGTCAAAATTTAGTCTCAAATCCTTAAATAGTAAGCAAGATTGTATTTGATAATTGTTGTGTTTTTCATACATTGCTATATGATAATAGACTTCTTAATGCACATACTAATCCTATAAAATAGAGGGAGGTC
>CAZUTD010000179.1:0-3878 GCA_964623185.1 uncultured Clostridiaceae bacterium | reverse complement strand
AGCTTGATTTCTAATCTCAACATAGATAAAAACATCAGGATTATGGACATCCACTGTTATATTTTTCGTGTTTTGTAAAATATACGCTCCCAGTTCGCTACTTATTTGGGGAGACTTCATAGGGTAGTTTTTATCCCCTCTTTTGCTTATCACCTTAAAGGTCCTTACATCCCTATCTTCCATGATAGTGTTTATCTCTCCCAAAGCTTGCTTTTTTATTTGTTCGAAATCCACACTAAATCTATAGGCTGGACTAATAGAAACTATACCAAAAACTTTTTTAACCCTATCTATTATATCCTCTTCATCATAATTTTCTACATCAATATATATCCTGCTATGTTGTTTATAAACATTTAACTTTCCTATATCATTCAATGAATGCCTAATATGTCGTACTAATTTATCCTCAAAAAACCTTTTATTCAAACCCTTTAAAATGATTTCCCCATAACTGACAATAATGACCCTATCCAATAGCCCTTACCTCCTAATAATTTTCCTCAAACTATACAAATGCTCTTTTAATTTTTTTACTACATAATCAATTTCATTTCTAGTGTTAGTATAACTTAAGCTAATCCTAATAGCGCTATCAATATAACTTTCCCGTAAATCCATCGCCTTTAAAACATGACTATAATTCTTGCTTTTTGAGGAACATGCTGATCCCGACGAAACAAAAATCCCATCGGATTCCAAGCTATGTAAGATAATTTCACTTTTAACACCCAAAAAGGAAACATTAAGAATATGGGGTGCAAATTTTTCGCTAACTTCACAATTAAAATGAATATCTTCTATTTCCCTATCTAATGAAATAAATAAGTACTTTTTCAACTCCAAAAGCCTACTTATCTTTTGCTCTAAATCTTCGTTAAGGATTTGAATAGCCCTACCCAAGCCTATTATTCCTGGTGTGTTTTCTGTGCCCCCCCTTAAGTCTCGTTCCTGATCTCCCCCTATTAGCAAGGGTGATATTTTAATACTATTGCGTACATATAATGCTCCTATCCCCTTAGGTCCATGAAATTTATGACCGCTTATCGTAAAAATATCCGCACCCAAATCTCTTAGGGTAAAATTTATTTTGCCATAGGACTGAATCCCATCAACATGTAAAATAGTATTAGGATTCTTCCGTTTAATAAGGTTGGCTATTTCCCTTATGGGCTGTATGCTTCCCACTTCATTATTAACATGCATTATACTTATCAGGGCAGTTTCGTTGCAAATTGCTTCTTCTAGTTGGGTTAGTGATACAAATCCCTTTTTATCAACATCTAAATATGTTACCTTATAACCTTCTGTTTCCAATTTTTTATATAAGTTTAACACGGATTTATGTTCAATTTTAGATGTTACAAGGTGTCTCCCCCCCTGCTTATTTGCCATTAGAAATCCCCGAATTGCCAGATTATTGGCCTCGGTACCACCAGAAGTAAATATGATTTCATTTTCCTCACAGGCTAAACTTTTAGCTAGTAGCCTTCTTACATCTTTGATTTTTCTTTCTATCTCAACACCCTTACTATGCAGAGAAGATGGGTTTCCATATAATTCTGTAAAGACTTCAATCATCCCTTCTATAACACTTTCCGATGGCTTGGTGGTAGCCGCATTGTCAAAATAAACTTCCATGTCTCCACACCCCTGCTTTTATTGTATTAAAAATCCCTATAAGTTCTAGTTAAGGATATTTAAATATTAGCACTTTTATTATTTCCCAATTAATTATGACAATACACCTTTAAAAATCATTTTCATATTGCAAGCCTAAAAACCTAAGTCTTCATCAATTATGTAAACACTAAGATCTGTTAACATAGGCTTATGACTTATGATTACCGTAACATTGCACATCCTATCCTCACTTTTACAATCATTACAAACTCCAGTTATTGCACAGGGGGTTTTGAGTCCCAAACGTTTTGCATTGGGCGGGCATGCCTTGGTTTTAATCCTATCACATGCTGAAATAATATCACTGCAAATTTTGTTGGTGCCACAAATTACAATTGCTTTCTTTGGACCATAATACATTCCGCTTACCCTATTGCCAATACCATCGATATTCACGAGCTCGCCGTCTTCAGTTATAGCATTGGTACCGGACAGATACACCTCCGAATTTAAGGCCTTTCGTCTCGTTTCCTCCTGTTCTTCTGGTTTAGCTAACCAATGCCAATGTATATTTTTTCCAGCGCCTTTCAAATCATCATGTATCCCCATATCCTTTACAGTTTTCGAACCTCCGATTCCTATCTCCGTGTAATCGTGTAATTCCCTTAATATTTCTTTTTTTGCATCTTCAACAGTTTCAAAATATTTAGCTTTTATTTTTCTTTTTTCCAAATTGACTACTAACTTATCAACTGTGCTTTTCATTACTATTCCACCCCTAGACTTTTCTTTTAAATCTATTATATATCAAATTGTCAATGATTCCAAACCCCGAATTATTTTAAATATAAAATTATTACTGTTTTCCTGGTCCATAATTATTTGCTTGTTTTTCAATTTTATATTGAAATTTTATTTGATTTACTAATTTACAATTTACTATATTAATAGTTATAGGGCGAATTATCATATAGTGTTTTTGTTTTGAATAATGCAAGTAAATTTGTTAATATATACTTAGATATTTGGAAAGTTACTTTCCAATCATTAACCATTGTTTTGAAATACTCACATTCTATAATTAATTAGAGGAGGTACTACATATGGCAAAACCAAAAGTCGCAATTATCTTTACTGGTGGCACCATTTCCATGTCGGTGGATCCACGGATTGGTGCAGCAATCCCTACCCTTTCAAATGAGGAAATTATGTCCCTCGTGACAAATATAGACACTGTTGCAAGGATTGAACCAATAAATTTTTCTAAACTTCCTGGTCCTCATATAAACCCCATAATGATGCTAAAATTGCAAAAGGTTGTTACTGAGACCCTAGACAGGGATGATATTTCGGGTGTTATCGTTACCCATGGCACCGATACCCTTGAAGAAACAGCATATTTATTGGACCTTACTATCAATTGTGAAAAACCCGTTATTATTGTTGGCGCGATGAGGAATAGTTCCGAACTTGGTTATGATGGTCCCAGCAATTTAGCCTCTGCTGTATGCACTGCCATATCACCACATGCCAAAAATAAGGGAGTACTCATAGTTATGAACAACGAAGTCAACGCGGCAAGTGAGGTAACTAAAACTAATACTCTAAGTTTAGATACCTTCAAATCTTTAGAATTTGGGGCTTTGGGAATAGTTGATAGCGATAAGGTTATTTTCCACAGACAAATTGTTAATAGGCAATATATCCCTACTTCCACAATTGTACCTGAAGTTGATTTGATAAAATGTGCCTCTGGAATGGATTCGAGATTAATTAAATATTGTGTTGATACCGGTGCAAAAGGAATTGTTCTAGAAGCCCTAGGCAGAGGTAATGTCCCGCCTACAATGCTAGAGGGAATAGAGTATGCTATGGCTAATCAAGTTGTACTTGTTATGGTCTCAAGATGCCCGACTGGTCGTGTTTTAGATACTTATGGCTATGAAGGTGGCGGCAGGCAATTAAGAAACATGGGTGTTATACTTGGTGGTGATCTCCCAGGTCAAAAAGCCAGGATTAAACTAATGTTGGCCCTAGGTTTTACTAATGACTTAAATGAAATTAGACAAATAATAGAAAGTGATCAATACTAAAAACAAATTAATCATAATATAAACTTTAAATTGTTGTAAAGTTATATTTTAATATTAGAATTTATAAAAGACTAGTACAAGAATAAATCTCGTACTAGTCTTTTATATTGGTGCCCAGAGGCGGAATCGAACCACCGACACGGGGATTTTCAGTCCCCTGCT
>CAZUTD010000178.1:2983-3928 GCA_964623185.1 uncultured Clostridiaceae bacterium | reverse complement strand
CCTATAAGATAAAAATTCATTAGTTTTAAAATAAAATGACCCCCAAAACTTGGACCTAAAATCCAAGTAAGGGGGTTTTAAAATAGTTTTATATTAATCTTCTTAAATAAAAATGCTCCTTTACGATATCAGATTTTTATTTATTCAATCTGTCTACCATAAGGGGGGCATATCAATAATTTACAAGCCTGACCCTTTTTAATGCAAACTATAAGTTGATTTCTAATAATATGGGTGTATGGTCTTGCCTTGGTCCTGAGTTAATCATTTCAGATTTTACAACCCTATCTGCAATCCGGTCACTAACAATCCAATAATCAATCCTCCATCCGGAGTTGTTAATTTTACTTGTTTTAACACGCTGGGCCCACCAGGTGTACATACCCTCTACATCCCCATGGACATGGCGGAAGGTATCCACAAAACCCTTATCTAAAAGATTTGTAAATCCTTGCCGTTCTTCATCAGTAAAACCAGCTGAACGCCTGTTGGTGTCAGGATTGGCCAAGTCTATTTCCTTGTGGGCCACATTAAAATCGCCCGTTGCTATAAGTGGCTTTTTCTTATCTAAACTCGCTAGATAATCTGCATATTTGATATCCCATACCTGACGGTCCTCTAAACGGTTTAAACCATCGCCTGCATTAGGCGTATAAACCTGACTTAGGTAGAAATCATTAAATTCCAATGTGATAATTCTACCCTCAAAATCCATAGTACCTGGTGCACCTATTAGAGGATAAGAAACAATTGGTTTTAAATTTTTCTTATATAAAAACATTGTACCAGCATAACCCTTGCGGCCAGGTTCCACCGAACTATTCCAGACAATTTCGTAGTCTGGAAACATATCCTCCAAAACTTCCAAATGTTTTTTAGTGGGACCATTGGCTGATAACTTTGTTTCCTGCAGTCCTATAATTTCTGGATCATATTTTATAATCG
>CAZUTD010000178.1:1168-2973 GCA_964623185.1 uncultured Clostridiaceae bacterium | reverse complement strand
TTAAATTCTATCGCTTTATTATATTGCTACTAGGTAAATCCTAGGACTTCCTTTTATTCTATCAAAAAATTCCCCCAGAAACAAAAAATCCACAAATAAAATTACTTTTGTATAAATAAGTATTATTTTTTGGTGTATTTTAGTGTTTAGAAGAGGGATTTGTGATAAAATAATACAGAATGACACCGTATACGGTAGCCATGTCTGGTTATTTTATTTTACAGGACAGAAAAGAAAACCTTTTTAAGAATAGGACAAAATTGACAGAAAATCAGTGGGTAAATCTACAAATTCAAATTGAACCTTTGATTAGTTTTGTATCAGACATTAAATTAACAACTGCAGTTACAGCATGGCATGGATATTTGCCAAGAGATAGTTATACTAAATGATAAATATGATGATATGACTAGCAAATTCCTGGTATAAAAACTTAATCTGACCTCATTGATGATATCAAAAGGGAAATAAGGAAAGAATACAGATATATATGTAGGTGGTAGAAGTTCCCTATATCCTTTAGAGATGGGGAGTGTAGTAAGAAATAATAAGTTTTATGTGAAGCTGATATTCAAGCAGATATTATAAAAGTAGAGGAATCCTATATTAGCAGCACCAAACATACCGACGATTTTGTTAATATCTTTTTGGGTTTTCATTTGCTATAATAAAACTAATTTTTTTAGTCAGAATTTATCTTGGAGAAAGGGGAGTGTTATTTGAATATACTATTAAATAAACTAAAAGAAGTATCATTATCTGTTTTTCCTATAACATTGCTGGTAGTTATTTTAAACTTTACATTGATACCTATAGAAAATGAAATGCTTGTCAGGTTTTTAATCGGTGCAATTTTAGTTATTTCAGGGTTGGGAGTATTTTTATTTGGGGCCCACCTCGGCATAGGACCAATTGGCCATTTAATGGGTGAAACCGTAGCAAAAACAAACAAAGCTTATCTAGTAGGGGGCCTTGGGTTTTTGTTAGGATTTTTTATTACAATTGCAAATTCTTGCTAGTGAAGTAAACCTAGCTTCTGGAGGAACAATACCATATGCAACAATACTTATCGTAGTTTCAGTAGGAGTAGGAATTATGGTTGCTTTGGGACTTTTAAGGATAGTATACGAAAAGCCATTGAATCGTTTGTTTACTATAATTTATATTATTATATTTGCATTGGGATTACATGTGTTAGAAGAATTTTTAGCCATTTCTGTAGATGCTTCAGGTGCTACTACTGGTGCTATGACTACACCATTTATATTGGCCCTGGGTTATGGAGTGTCGCAACTAAAGGGTGGCAAAGCATCTGAAGAGGATAGTTTTGGATTAGTTGGATTAGCATCTGCGGGCCCAATTTTTGCCATAATGCTAATGAGCTTAATCAAAGGTATTACCAGTATTCAAGGTGAAGTAGAAACATTTATTCCCAATAGTGGTATATTAGCCCCTTATATTCGCATATTTCCCCAGTTACTGAAGGAATCTATATTTACTATTCTTCCCTTATTTGCCTTATTTTTAATATTTGATAAAACGAAATTTAAACTTGAGAAAAGGAATAAAAGTAGAATTCTTAAAGGACTTTTCTATACTTATATTGGACTTACCCTATTCTTGGTTGGAGTAAATGCAGGATTTATGGAAGTTGGAAGAGAAATGGGCTTTGGAATAGCAACAAATTATCCATGGCTCTTACCCCTAATAGGATTTTTATTGGGAATGGTAGTAGTACTAGCTGAACCGGCTGTGTATGTCCTGACCGAGCAGGTGGAAGATGTTACCGCAGGCCACATAAAGAA
>CAZUTD010000178.1:0-1158 GCA_964623185.1 uncultured Clostridiaceae bacterium | reverse complement strand
GTCATACTATCAGCTTTATCCATAGGAATTGCATTTGCAGTTTCAATGTCTATGCTTAGGATAATGATACCTGGTTTAAAACTATGGCATTTCTTACTTCCGGGATTTGCATTAGCTACTTTTTTATCCTACAAGGTTTCTCCTATATTTGTGGGCATAGCCTATGATTCAGGTGGAGTAGCATCGGGTCCTATGACAGCTACCTTTGTTTTGGCCTTTGCTCAAGGTGCATCTGCGGCCATTCCCACAGCAAATATATTAGTGGATGGTTTTGGTGTTATTGCAATGGTAGCCATGACACCCTTGGTAGCCATACAAATTCTAGGGCTAATCTTTAAAAGAAAAGCTAGAAGGGAGGCAAATTAATGGATTCAATTACAGAACAATTCATGCTTTTTTGTTCCATATTGGATTTTGGGAAGGGAAGTAAGGCACTTAAGATATCTGAAAAAGCAGGGGCCTCAGGAGGCGTTATCTTTTTAGGTAAGGGGACAGTAAGGCAAGAATGGTTAAATAAATTAGGTATTATAGATGCCAGAAAAGAAATAGTTATAACAATTATAAAGAATAGATTGGAAGATACTCTTTATAAGAATCTGACAAATGAATTTCAGTTAGACAAACACCATCATGGAATTGCTTTTTCTATACCACTAAAATATTGTTTGGAGTTAACAGGAAAGAAATATAGTTCTAATCCTGAAAAGAAAGGTGAGAATAAAATGAGCTATGAAGCTATATTTGTTATTGTGGATAAGGGTCTTGCAGAAGATGTATTGGATGCAGCAGAAGAAGCTGGTTCCACCGGTGGTACAATAATTCATGGAAGAGGAGGGGGCAGCCGTGAAAAATCCATATTATTTAATATTGAAATAGAGCCAGAAAAGGAGATAATTCTTATACTATCAAGGGAAGAAAAAACTGAAGCTATAGTGAATTCAATAGAGAACAAATTGAATATTAAACAGCCAGGGGCAGGCATTGTATTTACATTAGATGTAAGGAGGACCCTGGGATTATATCAAGACAAATAAAAAAGCTTAAGATTTCTATTACAGAAGGGGCTACATTCGACAAGGAGGAAGAGACATGTCTGCCATAGCTATAATGACTGGGGTTATAATTTTGGAAGTGATGATGCTGATGGTAATCTGCAAC
>CAZUTD010000177.1:0-3929 GCA_964623185.1 uncultured Clostridiaceae bacterium | reverse complement strand
AATAAATTTGGTAAGAAAAAATGCAAAAAGGCTTGGAGTCAATATAATCACTAGTGAAAAATTTAATGGCCAGCAGCTGGATAAAAAACTAATAGAAACAGCAGATAAGGTTTTGATTGATGCACCTTGTTCAGGTTTGGGTATTATTAGAAGAAAACCGGAAATAAAATATAGCAAAAATACTCATGATCTCAAATCTCTTAACAGAATTCAAAGCCAAATATTGTCCAACGCCTCTAAATATGTAAAAAAAGGTGGGGAATTAGTATATAGCACATGTACTATCGATCCCAATGAAAATCATAAAATTATTAAAGATTTTTTAAAACTTAATCCCATGTATGAGTTAGTAGATATTAATACTTTATATAGGGCAATAATACCCGGAGAGCATAAAACAAATATGATACAACTATTTCCGCACATTCACGGAACAGATGGTTTTTTCATTGCAAAATTAACAAAAAAACAATAATATTTTATTATATAGGACTAGGAGGACTGCTTTTGCAAAAAATAGATCTATTAAGCTTAAATTTAACAGAGATGGAGGAATTACTAGCAAGTCTAGGCGAAAAGAAATATCGGGCAGGTCAAATATTTCAATGGGTCAACTTAGGCATAAAGGATTATGATTTAATGACTAATCTTTCAAAACAATTAAGAAGAAAATTACAGGAAGATACTTTTATTACAAATATAAAAATTGAGAAAAAAATAATTTCAAAATTGGATGCTACTATTAAATACCTGTTTTTATTGGAAGATGGAAATATAGTTGAAGGAGTTGCTATGCAACATAATTATGGTTTGACAATCTGTATATCCTCACAAGTTGGTTGCCTTATGGGATGCAAATTTTGTGCATCTACCCTTGGGGGCTTGATAAGAAATCTAAGAGCTGGGGAAATGTTAGATCAAATTTTAGCAGTACAAAAAGACCTAGGATTTAAAATTACCAATATTGTTATTATGGGTAGCGGAGAACCATTGCATAATTACAAGGAAGTTATTAATTTTTTAAAAATAGTTAATAATGACAAAGGATTAAATATTGGAAATAGGCACATAACCCTATCTACATGTGGATTAGTAGAAGAAATAAGGAGCCTGGCTGGTTTGCAAATTCCTATTAATTTAGCTATTTCATTACATGCACCCAATGATAAAATAAGGCAAGACTTAATGCCTATAGCAAAAAAATATAGTTTAGAGGAACTAATAGAGGCTTGTAAGTATTATTTGTTATATAATAGAAGGAGGATAACCTTCGAATATGGATTAATTAAAAATGTAAATGACCAGGATAGCCATGCATTTGAATTAAGCAAATTGTTAAAAGGTTTACTTTGCCATGTAAACCTAATACCGATTAATAAGGTGGACGAGTCGCAGTTAGAGAAATCTAGCTCAGAACAAATAAAGAGCTTTCAAAACATATTGAAATCCAACGGAATTGAAACTACTATTAGAAAAGAAATGGGTTCTGATATACATGCTGCCTGCGGGCAATTAAGGAATACTTATCTGGTTGGAAAACAATAGTTTATATTTATGTTTGCCTTGATTAAATATGGGAACTATTTATTATACAAAATTATTGTAAGGGGTTGGAGGTAATTGTCATACATATGCTTGTGATTGGAGGGGAGTGGCTATGGGCCTAATGGTAAAATCAGCAGCAATAACGGATATTGGAAAGGTTAGGGATATTAACGAGGACAATTACTGTATTTATGAGGAAAATATAGGTTTATATATTGTAGCTGATGGCATGGGTGGACACAAAAGCGGCGAGATAGCTAGTGCGACAGCAATAGACATTATAAGGGATCATATAAAATCCTATTTAACGGATGAATTTTTAGAACAAACGGTAAAAGGTATATTATTTGAGGCTTTTAATAGAGCAAATAGGGAAATATATAAGAAATCAACTAGTGATTATGATTGCGAGGGTATGGGTACAACTGCAACGGTAGTCTTAATAGTTGAAGATAAATTTTACATTGGACATATTGGGGATAGTAGGGCCTATCTTTTCAGGAATAAGGAATTACGACAAATAACTGAGGACCACTCCCTAGTGGCTGAGTTAGTTAAGAATGGAAGCATAACAGAAAGGGAGGCAATGAAACACCCCCGAAAAAATATCATAACTAGATCCTTGGGTAATGATGAAACTGTAAAGGTAGATATATTTTCTATGGATTTTAAAAAAGGCGATATGATAATACTATGTACCGATGGTTTAACTAATTTTGTAGATAAAAATGAATTACAAAGACTTTTAATAGAAGAGGAAGATTGCTTTGAAGTTTGCAATAATCTTGTTTCTTTAGCAAATAAAAGAGGTGGATATGATAATATAACCGTACTTATTGTCAAAAAACAAGACATCTCTACTGCAGAAGGTTGGTGAAATCAATGATTGGTAAAATATTGGGGAATAGATACGAGATTGTGGATAAAATTGGTGGTGGGGGAATGGCTTTAGTATATAAGGCCAAATGTAATTTGCTTAATAGATATGTTGCAGTTAAAATATTGAGATCTGAATTTACAAATGATAGGGTCATCATAGATAAATTTAAGGGCGAATCACAAGCCGCTGCAAGTCTATCCCATCCTAACATTGTTAACATTTATGATGTTGGAGAAGAGGAAGAAATATATTATATTATAATGGAATATGTTAAAGGACGAACATTGAAAGAAGTAATCAAGGAAAAGGAAACCTTAACCTTGCAGGAAATTACCAACTATACAAAACAAATAGCCTCAGCAATACAACATGCACATTTGAACCATGTTATACATAGGGATATCAAGCCTCATAACATCTTAATAACCGAGGATAACCGTGCAAAAGTTACTGACTTTGGTATTGCCCTGGCTGCAACTTCATCAACTATAACAAATATGGGAAGTGTAATTGGTTCTGTACATTATTTTTCACCGGAACAAGCCAGAGGTGGTTATACCGATGAAAAATCAGATTTATACTCCTTAGGGATTGTTATGTATGAAATGGCTACGGGAAAAGTTCCTTTTGAGGGCGATAGCCCCATAACAGTAGCTCTAAAACATATTCAAGAAGAGCCACTTGCACCCTCCAACATTAATCCAACTATAGATAATGACTTGGAACAAATAATTTTAAAATTAATTCAAAAAGATCAAGCTTCAAGATATCAGGATACTCAAATATTGTTAGAAGATTTAAAACAAATAAATAATGAAAGTGCAACAAACTACCTTACTGTCCCCATGAATAATGAGGACTCACCAACTCAAATAATACCACGGATTAAGGATGATGATATTAGCAAATCATTAAATCCTAAACCCAAAAAAACAAGCAATTCAAAAAATAAATTATTAGTTGTTTCAGCTATTTTTGCAGCATTAATAGGGGCATTGCTTTTCTCCTTTGGACTTTTTTATTTTGGAAATTTAAATATATTTAAAACAGAAACCATAAATGTTCCTAAATTTGTCGGGATGGATATTGCAAAGGCGAGGGAAGAGGCTCAAAAAATTGGCCTAGAACTTGTTGAAGAATCTACTGGCAGTTCCGAAGTACCAACGGATGAGATTATTCGTCAGAGGCCGGAAGAGGGGATGGCTGTTAAGCAGGGTAGCCTAGTTAATGTATGGGTAAGTGCAGGAACTGCACCAGTAATAGTTCCAAATTTACTTTTTAAAGAGGCTATGGACGCACCATTTATATTAGAAAATGAAGGGTTAAAAGCTGGAACTCCAAGCTATGAATTCGATGAATTGCCAACTGGGACAATCATACAACAAGACCCTAAGGCGGGCTCACCTGCTTCCAGAGGTTCAATTGTAAATTATGTTGTCAGCCAAGGGCCCAAGATTGTAAATTTTCCAATGCCAGAACTTCGTGGTATGACATTGCAAAATGC
>CAZUTD010000176.1:0-3993 GCA_964623185.1 uncultured Clostridiaceae bacterium | reverse complement strand
ACAAAACATCATCTTCCCTTAGGCTTTCCTTGAGTTTTTCAACTTCTTGCTTGTATTGGTCGGCCATCTTTGCTATTTCTTCATCCACTTCTTCTTCAGTAGCCTCAATATTTTCCAATTCCCTAATTTCGTCAAGTACTAATTGAGTTTTTACCCTTGTTTTAGCATCTTCTTCCATCTGCTGCCTTAATGCATCCTCATTTGTACCAGTAGCATTGTAATAATACTCCAAGTTCAGGCCTTGGTAACTCAGGGAGAATTCGAAATCCCTAATCATACTATCAATTTGCCTTTCTATCATGGCCTCAGGTATATTGATTTCTACCTTATCCACCACTGCACCAACTGCATTATTCCTTAACTCCTGTTCTGCCCTATTTTTCTGTTCTTCCTCTTGTTTAGTTTTTATATCTGTTCTTAATTCCTCAAGCGTATCAAATTCTGATACATCCTTAGCAAATTCGTCATCCAAAAGAGGCAATTCTTTTTCTTTAATTTCATGAAGTTTTACTTCAAACACAGCCTCTTTTCCTGCAAGGTCTTCACTATGATATTCCTCTGGGAAGGTTACCTTTACATCTATTTCATCACCTATATTAGCGCCTATAATTTGCTCTTCAAAACCCGGTATAAATTGGCCAGACCCAATGGTTAGATTTTGTCTTTCAGCTGTACCACCTTCAAATGCTACACCATCAGCCATGCCCTTGTAGTCAATAATTACCATATCACCATCTTTAACAGGTCGGTCTTCTATAGCAATCATCCTGGCATTTTTTTGCACCATGCTGTCCAGTTCCTTTTCTACATCCTCATCTTCTACATTATACTCTACTTTTTCAACTTCTATACCCTTGTAATCTTTAACTACTACCTCGGGCATCACCTGTGTACTTATGGTAAGTACTACATCTTCACCCTTTACAACTTCCTCCATATCCTCAATCATTGGTGTATCTACGGGATCAATTTTATGGTCCTCTAAAGCTTGTGTGTAGGCGTCAGGAAATGCAATATTAATTGCTTCCTCATAAAAAACCTCCGGCCCATAGTTTAATTCGATTATCTTTCTTGGCACCCTGCCTTTCCTAAAACCCGGAACATTAAATCTAAACTTCATTTTTCCATAGGCTTTGTTTATTGCTTCTTCAAATGTCTCCGCACTTATTATTACTTTTAAAGTGACTGTATTTTCTTCTTTTTTGATTACTTCTGAACTCATTCAAGGTCCTCCTTGTATTTAATTTTGCATACATTGCATATATATTATCAGGATATTCTAAAACAATAATATCTTATGCTAAAAAAACATCCACAAATGACATTGGATGTTTAAAAAATGCTAGTTAATTGCTATTTTTAATACTATCTAATTTCATTATTAATGTCAACATTATAGAAACTTTTTATATTAAATTATTCCTGTAATTTAATTACTTATACATTATTAAAATTACCCCAATATTTTACATTGAAACTCCAAAAATTTCAATGTAAGAAAAAAATTAAAATAGTCGTAAAAAAGACTGCTAGGATTCTAGCAATCTTTTTATTCATTGCAATAAGGTTTATTCTTCCCTCAATCTCATTAACAATTCACCAGCTTTAACTTCCTTTGATTCATCGGTAAATATTGCATCCACTATGCCTGAGACAGGTGCCACAATGTTAGTTTCCATCTTCATAGCCTCAACAATTATAATGCTTTGACCTTTTTCAACTTCCTCCCCGGATTCAACCAGTATTTTCAAAACTGTTCCCGGAATACTAGCACCTATTTCTAATCTATTGTTAGGATCCGCCATTTGGATAAGGTCTTGGACATTTATCGAATCACTGGCTTTATCAAATATCTTTATTTCTCTCCTATTACCATTAACATCGAATACCAAGTTCCTATGACCCGTATTATCAAGGTTTCCAATTTCCTGTAACTTTACTATTAATACTTTTCCTTCAGCTATTTCAATTTCACTAGTTTCCCCTTCCTCTAATCCATGGAAAAATATGTCACTGCCCATCCTGCTCAGGTCTCCATATTCTGAAATATAGTCAAAGTATTCTTCATATACCTTGGGATAAAGGGCATAGCTTAAAAGGTTCTTTCTATTAGGAACTATACCATATTTTTCTTCTAAATGAATTTTTATTGCATCAAAATTTTCTGGCTCTAACAATTCACCTGGCCTACATGTAATGGGTTCTTCACCTTTTAAAACTAGTTTTTGAAGTCTTTCCGGGAAACCACCCATTGGTTGGCCCATCATACCCTGAAAATAAGAAACAACTGAATCGGGGAAGGTCATGTCCACCGCATTTTCATAAATGTTTTCCGATGTCAAATCATTCCTGACCATAAATATGGCCAAATCTCCAACCATCTTTGAGGATGGTGTAACCTTGACTATATCACCCATCATGTCATTTACGGTTTTAAACATTTCCTTAACCTCATCAAAACGATGGCCGAGGCCAAAGCTTTCTACCTGGGGTTTAAGATTTGAATACTGGCCACCCGGGATTTCATACTTATATATTTCTGCAGTTCCCGATTTCAAGCCAGATTCAAATTGTCCATAAACAGGGCGGACTGCACTCCAGTATTGGGATATTTTTTCTAATTCATCAACATCCATCTTGGTATCCCTGGTTGTATTCTTTAGGGCTGCTACCACTGAATTCAAGGCAGGTTGACTAGTCAATCCCGACATACTATTTATAGCTGTATCTATAATATCAACTCCAGCTTCTGCCGCCATTAATACTGTAGCAATTCCGTTACCACTGGTATCATGCGTATGCAAGTGAATCGGTAAGGAAACTTCGTCCTTTAATGCCCTTATTAATTTCCTGGCAGCGTATGGTTTCAACAGGGCAGACATGTCCTTAATAGCCAAGATATGTGCACCCATTTTCTCCAGCTCTTTTGCCATATCAACATAATATTGCAAGGAATACTTATCCCTATTTGTATCTAGTATATCCCCTGTATAGCAGATACTGGCCTCCGCTATTTTGCCAACTTTTAAAACTTCGTCAATGGCCACTTCCATTCCCTTTAACCAGTTTAGTGAATCAAAAATCCTATAAACATCTATCCCGGAGTCTGCTGACTCCCTGATAAATTCCCTAATAACATTATCGGGATAGTTTTTATATCCCACAGCATTAGCACCCCTCAGGAGCATTTGGAATAGAATATTGGGTACCCTTTTACGAAGTTCCTGCAACCTAGCCCATGGAGATTCCTTTAGAAACCTATAGGCCACATCAAAAGTTGCCCCTCCCCACATCTCTAGGGAAAACAAATCATTGGCTAGTACAGAAGTAGCCTTTGCTATCTTAATCATATCCTTACTTCTTACCCTTGTTGCCATCAGGGATTGATGGGCATCTCTCATAGTGGTATCCGTAAGTAAAAGTTTTTCCTGCCGGTGGATCCATCCTACTAGACCCTCCGGGCCCTTCTCATCCAATATTTGCTTTGTACCCCTTTGTTCCTCGGGTCTTGCGACTTTTGGGACTAGGGGAACATCCAAGTCTAGTTTTATACCCTTTGTTTCATTTACAACTTTTTCACCGATATATTTTAATAATTTCAATTCCTTATTTGATTTGGGTTTAATATTAAACAATTCAGGATTATTGGCAATAAATCCTGTATCACAATCGCCCCTTAAAAATGTCTCATGGTTTAATACATTAAGTAAAAAGCCTGAATTGACCTTAACCCCAGAAACCTTAAATTCTCTAATGGAACGGATGGACTTTCTTATGGCATCCTCGAAAGTTCTGGACCAGGATGTAACCTTCACCAGCAAGCTATCATAATATGGACTTACCTCCGAACCGGTAAAGCCATTGCCCCCATCCAAACGGATACCAAAACCTGACCCTGTTCTATAAACATCTATTTTGCCTATATCTGGGGCAAATTCATTGGTAGGGTCTTCGCAAGTAACCCTACACTGGATTGCATAGCCCCTAGGTTCT
>CAZUTD010000175.1:0-4102 GCA_964623185.1 uncultured Clostridiaceae bacterium | reverse complement strand
TTAGGTGCAAATTCAATTTGTATAAAGGATATGTCAGGTATTTTAACCCCTTATATAGCCTTCGATCTGGTTAAACAACTAAAGGAAACTATAACAGTGCCAATTCAAATTCATACACATTATACTAGTGGTATTGCATCAATGACTTATCTTAAAGCTATCGAGGCTGGAGTGGATATTATTGATACGGCAATATCTCCACTTGCATTAGGCACCTCTCAACCGGCTACAGAACCTCTTGTGGCAGCCTTAATAGACACACCTTATGATACGGGTATAAATTTGGGTTTACTAAGTGAGATAGCGGACTTTTTTAAAACATTAAGGGACAAATATTTTGAACAGGGATTAATCGATCCAAAAGTTTTAGGCGTGGATGCTAATACACTGATATATCAAGTTCCTGGGGGTATGTTATCAAATCTAATTTCGCAATTGAAACAGCAAAATAAGTTGGATAAATTTCAGGATGTTTTGGATGAGGTGCCAAGGGTCAGAAAAGATTTGGGATACCCACCATTAGTTACGCCAACTAGCCAAATAGTTGGAACACAGGCTGTTTTTAATGTGATTACTGGTGAACGTTATAAAATGGTACCGAATGAGGTCAGAGATTATGTTGCAGGTTTATATGGACAACCCACGATACCCATAGAAAATGAAATACGAAAACAAATTATTGGCGACAGGGAGGTAATAGTTGACAGGCCAGCGAATCATATTAAACCACAGTTAAAGCATTTGAGGGACGAAATGAAAGAATATATGGAGCAGGAAGAGGATGTATTGTCCTATGCATTGTTTCCCCAGGTCGCTATGAATTACTTTAAAGAAAGATGGGCAAAAAAATATCGCATAGAATCAACTTTGTATAACGAAGGGGACAAAACCCATCCAGTCTAATATAAATAAAGTACTTAAAAGATTGTTTGTTGATTTTATGCTAATGACAACTTTTAGGACATAATTTACATAAACAAGGAGGCGGGCCATGAGAGTTTTGGTGACTAATGATGATGGAATATTTGCTGAAGGCATATATTCCCTGGCTAAAGAGTTAGATAAATTTTTTGAAGTAATCGTTGCAGCTCCGGACACAGAAAGAAGTGCCACCGGCCATGCTATAACTATATATAAGCCACTTAGGGTAAACAAAATAAGGTTCTTTGATACAGATGTTGATGCCTATTCAATTAACGGCACACCAGCAGATTGTGTCAAATTGGCAGTGGATTCATTACTAAAGGAGAAAAAACCTGACCTTGTTGTCTCGGGCATTAATAATGGCCCGAATCTTGGAACAGACGTTCTCTATTCAGGAACCGTTTCAGCCGCTATAGAAGCATCGATTTTGGGCATTCCATCAATAGCTATTTCCATGGGAGATCGGGATATTGTGCAGTATTCAGATGCAGCGGAATATACATGTAGGATAGCAAAGGAAATGTTTAAAAATGAGGTTTTAACGGACACTATAATCAATATTAACTATCCAACCTGTAACAAAATAGATATAAAAGGAGCTAAAGTAACAACATTGGGTATTAGAAAATATTCAAATGTATTTATTGAAAGAAAAGACCCAAGAGGCAATTCATATTATTGGACATCTGGAACTATTGTAGAAATGGAACAAAATAAAGAAAGTGATATTGCGGCTTTGAAGAATAACTTTGTATCTATTACTCCCATACATTACAATTTAACAAACTTAGATAGTTATGAAAGGATCCAGGACTGGAATGTTCAAATATAAATTAGGCTAATAATATGTATTTTGTTTCAAATCTAGACAATAATATTTATATTGGAAAATAATTTTTATTAGAAAGCCAAATAAAACAAATAGGATGAGGTATATGGGCAAAGAACAAAAGGATTTAATTGAAAGAATACAAAGTAATTTTACAAGATTAAGTAAGGGGCAAAAATTAATTGCACAATATATTCTGGACAATTATGATAAAGCCGCGTTTATGACTGCTTCAAAACTATCTAAAGCTGTAGGAGTTAGTGAATCAACTGTGGTTAGATTTGCAAATGCTTTGGGGTTCAGCGGCTACCCACAATTACAACGGGGATTACAGGATATTATAAAAGTTAAACTTACAACTGTCCAGAGAGTAGAAATGGCCAGAGATTACACAGATGAGGAAGAAATATTAAAAAAGATGTTTAAATCTGATATGGAAAATATACGAACTACTCAGGAAAATATGGACTTTAAAATGTTTCAAACAGTTGTGGACAAAATATTATTGGCGGACAAAATATATATTATAGGGCTTAGAAGCTCTACAGCACTAGCACAATATCTAGGCTTTTATTTAAATATGATATTGGATAATGTTAAAATTGTAGGATATGGCATAAGTGATATCTTTGAACAAATGTTAAGGGTATCTGATAAAGATCTTGTTATTGGAATATGTTTTCCAAGATATTCAAATAGAACTATTGAGGCTTTGAAATATGCAAAAGAGCAAAATTCCACGATAGTGGCGATAACTGACTGCACCATGTCTCCAATCCATGGAATATCAAATTATTCCTTAACAGCGAAAAACAATATGGCATCATTTGTTGATTCCTTGGTAGCCCCATTAAGCTTAATAAATGCTTTAATTATTGCTGTTGGAATGAGACAACCTGAAGAAATAACAGCATATTTTAAAAAATTAGAAGGCTTGTGGGATAAGCATAATGTTTATGATACAGAAAAGTAAAAGTCAGTAGGACATCTCTAAGCAATCAGGTGTTCTACTGTTTTTTTTAGTTAGTAAAAAAATAGCTGCAAATTCTAAATCAAAGGTGGAATAATTAGCTATTTAAACTGTGTATGACGAGCCTTAGAATGAAATTCAATTGTCATAATGAATTTTAGATGCTAGGGACTCAAATCAAAAATACTTTACTAACAGGTTAGGGTGTGATGAAATTATTATATATAATAAGGCATGGGGAAACAGATTGGAATTTACAAGGAAAAGTTCAGGGAAAACAGGATTCCCAATTGACTAAATTAGGATTAAAACAGGCTGAATTATTGGCTAATAGATTAATGGGGGAGAATATAGAAGTTATATATTCAAGCGGCCTACAAAGGGCCATATCCACTGCATCAATAATTGCTGATAAATTAAATTTACCCTATTTCTGCAATGATGCATTAAATGAAATAAACTTCGGTCTTTGGGAAGGATTAACCAATGAAGAAATATTAAAAGAATATCCTGCAGAATTGAGAACATGGAGGAACTCACCCCACAAGAGTACTATACCCGGAGGTGAGAAATTAGCATTAGCACAAAAAAGAGCAGTTGATTTCGTAAGGACTTTAGTTAGCGATTCAACAGGAAAAAACATTTTATTAGTAAGTCATGCTACGATAATTAAGTTGTTATTAATGCATATTTTGGAAATGGAACTATATAATTACTACCGACTCAAACAAGATAATTGCAATTTGAATGTTGTTGCTTTCCGAGACCATGGGCCTGTATTATTAAAATACAACGATGTGTGCCATATAGTACAAATATAAACTTTTTCATAAGATAAAGTTTTTTTGAATATTACTATATTTAATTTAATGTTTATTAACTTGCAGCAATTCATATCATGTAATTGAATTTTAAATATTTAATTCAATTACAGATTACTTGAGTAATTGGGGAAATTATTGTATAATTTTAATAGTGTTTATTATAACAGAGAGGTTAATTAATTATAACCACCTTGCTGGTGGTTTCAATATTTTGTCGGGAGGAATATTATTGAAAAACATACAGATAGCTATTGATGGACCTGCCGGTGCAGGTAAAAGTACAATTGCGAAAAAAATAGCTACGGAACTTAATATTACTTATATTGATACAGGTGCAATGTATAGGGCCATAGCTTATAAAACTATTGTTAAAAATGTAGATATTCTCAATGAACATGAAATAATAAAACTTGCGGAAAATACTGATATCGCTTACATAGAGGGAGAACTATTCCTAGATAAAAGACATGTTGACAAGCAATTAAGATGCCAGGAGGTAAATGCCAAAGTTTCGTATGTAGCACGCATTCCAGAGGTTAGAAAAATACTTGTTAA
>CAZUTD010000174.1:0-4125 GCA_964623185.1 uncultured Clostridiaceae bacterium | reverse complement strand
CTGGGGCCGACCCATTTTGCAGCTGGTTCAGAAGGTATTATCCTTGTTATTGTAAAGGTGATACTTATAACCCCTAATAGTACAATTAAACCTAATAATATCCTCTTCCTGATATATGAGCCCATGGTAATCCCCCCTTTGTTATATAAATTATGTCTATATAAATTAAAATTAGAGTTTATATGCCTATTCAAGGAAAAGACATAAGGCTAAATACTTAGCCTTATGCTTTTACAAGATTATTCTTCGTGATAGGTATCATAGAAAAACACAACACCCTCATAAGAAGGATTAGATTCAAATCCCTTAAAGTTTTTGGATGTCGCCCACACAGTCTTATCATCGTACATAAAGAGTTGGTAGGCCTTGTCTATAATTTCCTCTTGTACTTTTCCAAATAATTCTTCAGCCTTATCCCTGTCCGTTGCAGAAAGCTTATCGCCTTCCTCTATCATTTTATCCAGGTCAGGATCATTAATATAGGAAAGGTTAAATTGAATTTGTTCCTCCGAATGAATTAAACTTTGCAACCAACTAATGGGACTTGGAAAATCAGGCCACCAATACATAACCAAAATATCTTGACGATCCTTGGGGTCTTTACTCTTAGATTTTTCCCAAACATTATCCCAATTCATTTCCCGAATATCTAGGTCTATACCTAATTTTTTTAAATTTACTTGATACAATTGTACAGCATTCCTATGTCCCTCATTACCACTGGTAAAGGTTAGCTCAAGCTTCAATCCGCCTGTTTTAACCCCTGATTTATCTAAATATTCCTGTGCCTTATCCAAATCAAAATCATACTGATGCAGCTTATCATCATGTCCCCATAAGCCCACTGGAATTAAGCCAAAGGATTGAATTGATTGATTTTCTCTCACATTTTTAACTACCTCTTGATAAGGGAAAGCATAGCTTAAAGCCCTTCTGAAATCTACATTATCCAAAGGTGGCTTTTCTATATTGAAAAATCCCATTACATTTTTCCATGAAGGAGCTTCTATAATATCTACATCTGGATTTTCCTTCAGGGCATTAATATCAGTAGTCGATAAATTTGAAGTAATTTGTGCTTCACCCTTCTCTACTAATTGCCTGCTGGATGTACTTTCAACAACTTTTTTGATAATTACCCTATCGTATTGGTTGTCCTTCCAACCCTTCCAATAATCATCAAATTTTGCTAAGACTACTTCTTCCCCTTGTGTAACCCTTTGAAGGGTGTAGGGTCCCGTACCTACCGCATTTCCCTCATTAAACCAGGCACTATCCTGGTCTGTTGCATCCACAGACATTATAAAAGATGCATAGGCGGCACTAGCTACTAAATCTATGGGTGCAGAATAATCCAGGTAAAATTCAACTGTTTGATCATCGGCAACCTTAATCTCATTAACCGAATCCCAAATATAGGCGGCTCCCATATTCATCTCAATAGTTCTATCAATAGATTTTTTTACAGCATGGGCATCTAATACAGAGCCATCGTGGAACTTAATACCCTCTTTTATCTTAAATGTCCATTTCATACCGTCCTCGCTGGACTCCCAGCTTTCCGCTAATAAAGGTTCCACACTCCGGGTTTTGTCATTGTACCGGGTCAGGGTCTCATAAATATTATGCATAGTAACAATACCGTTAGAGTATTCAATACTAGGATCCAAATCTATATAAGGTTCAGTATTATAAGCATAATAAGCAATCTTGGGATTGGACGCTTTGTCACCATTTGCACCTGAATTATTAGATTTTTGTCCACACCCCGCCAATAAGATAAGTATTAAAGTAAATATCAATAAGGTTTTTGTTAACCGCGAAACTTTCATCACTCATATCCTCCTCTTTTTTTCTTCCTTATAATTTTAAAGCAAGTTCCCGCATCTCAGGATCTACTATTTCTCCTTCTTCGATAATTAATCTATCATCTAACCAGACTGAAGCATTTAAACATATCCCATCTGTATGAGATTTAGCATCTATTCCCGGTGGTGCATCTATTGGACTAACATAGCCAAGGCCCCATTCCATGCAACCCCATACCCGTTCGTCCTCCAAAATATCTCCAGTCAATTTAGCCCCTGGGTTTAAACCATAACTACAATGGGCCAACCTAAACATATTTGGATCATCAAAGCTCTTCAGCCATAATTCAAACTCCGTCGCCTGCCTCCCACCAGAAATACTTGTTACCCTGCCTGCCTCTACCACCATATGTACTGGCTCCTGTAGGAGTCCACAGGGCGGTGAAAGAGAACCATCAAAAACAAGTTTCCCCTCAATTGAATCAAATTTTGGGAAAACGCTAATTTGGCCTCCTAACATATGAATACCAGGTCCTGATGCATCTCCATCATCACATACAACCTGATAAGTCGGTTCTAAATCAAAAGACAAATCCGTACCTGCGGGAGTTTTTATTCTCATAGTTTTACTACTGCTAGTTGCCTGGGTAATTGTTTTTAACAATCTAGATAAAGCGACTTGGTTTACCCTCCCAATAGTTCTAACCATCATATCCGCATTCATACCTACTAAACAAAGATACCTTAGTTTTTCATTTTTTTCTGTGGCAATTTCAAAGGGGGTGGAATACAACAACCATTGATTATTAAATTCGACCCATGCATCAGCATGGCATAGGGCCCCAGTCAAAGCCTCTATTGGGAGCATTGGGTCAGCAGCCTTGCCTACACCTAGCGGTGACGGCAACCAAATTACCATAGGTTTTGCCCCTATAGCATGTGCACATGCAGCTGTCGCATTAACCACATTTTTATCTGATTCTGTATCGGCAGTAATAATTAAAGTTTCACCTTCTTGAAGTTGAAACATATCTTCTACTAATCTTTTTGCAGCCTTTGTTAATTCAAATTCGTACAATGTTCTCTTCCTTTCCTGCATATTTATTAATCGCTGAATATTTCTATCATTATATCACAAAAAACACGGATTTGCCTTGTGTATATTATAAAAGGACTTAGCATCTTTTGTATTTTTTACAAGTTAAATGTAATATAATCTATTTTCAATGCTGTTTTCAGTATAAACCTGCATTTTAGAGTCTTTGCAACTTCATAATTTTTCCAACCTATTTTTAACAATATGATTTATGATACTTATTTACAATTTTCTTTTCCCTGCCTAGTCCAGTGTTTATAATAACCTTATTGTATATATGCCTAGTAATTTTTATTCCTGTTCTCCCCAATAATAAATAAAATGTATTCCTGTATATCTATACATATAGTTTTAAATAATTACTAGCCACATATCAGTCTATCCCATCAAATTTTCACATGAAAAAATCCACCTATTGTTTTAAGCAATAAGTGGATTTATATCCTGCTAATTATTCTTTATTTGCTATATAAGTTATATAAGACCTGTGCTGTTTCTGCTCTTGAAGTATTAGCCCTAGGCCTTAAGCCAAGCCCGTCCCCCCTAATTATGCCAGCTTCGACAAATGCCTTCATGGGTTTTACTGCATACTGGGCAATTTCACCCACATCATTATATTGGTCAAAGGGTTTATCCGCATTAATGTTATTAGGTTCTTGACCTAGTTTTTCAAGCACACTATAAAGGATTACAAACATATCCTGACGACTTATGGGAGATTCTGGTGCATAGAGGTTATTCCCTATCCCAGACACCAGTCCCAAATTTTTTGCAGTTCCAAGATATTTTGTATAATATTTATCACCTGCATCGGAAAAATTATCTTCTATATTCGGGTTTACTTCCAGATTGTAAGATTTCATCACCATAATAAGAAAATCTGCCCGGGTTACATTGTTAGCCGGCATAAACTTGCCACCACCAACACCACTGACAATACCCCTTTCATATAAGTTATCAATGGCCTTAACAGCCCAAAAATATTGTCTGCCAATATCATTAAAATTTGCCGATTGGTCTGACCCAATAATCAATCCTTCACTTTCATTGTGAAGACGATCAAAGGCTGTCACCACATACTCCACATCCTTAGAAGAAGAAACTTGTCCATCTAAAAATTCCTGAACAGGTTGGCCAGTTTTTCTTACACTTGCTATTAGTTTTGTAATACTCTGGTCAGAATTAATATCCAGGTTTTCGCCCTTATTTATTCGATAAATT
>CAZUTD010000173.1:0-4127 GCA_964623185.1 uncultured Clostridiaceae bacterium | reverse complement strand
TGTGATATCCACTTAGATCTCCCATCTGTTGGGGCTACGGAGAATATTATGATGGCTGCCGTCAAATCAAGCGGCACTACGGTAATACGTAATGCAGCTAAAGAGCCCGAGATAGTGGACCTGCAAAATTTTTTGAACAAGATGGGTGGTCAAATCAAGGGGGCAGGTACCGATACAATAAAAATTATGGGTGTGGAAAAATTAAGGGGAACTTCCCATACTGTAATACCTGACAGGATAGAGGCTGGGACCTATATGGTTGCAGCAGCAATGACTGGTGGAAATGTTTTGGTGGATAATGTTGAGACGGAGCACTTAAAACCTATTATTGCTAAACTGGAAGAAACGGGTGTTGAGATTTATGAGGAAGCAAATGGCTTGCGGGTGATTGCTCCGGAAAAATTAAGTCCCATTGATATTAAAACACTCCCATATCCTGGTTTTCCTACTGATATGCAGGCACAGTTCATGGCCTTATTAACGATGGCAGGGGGTACCAGTGTTATTATTGAAACAGTTTTTGAAAACCGTTTTATGCATGTAAGTGAAATGAAACGGATGGGTGCAATTATAAAAATAGAGGGCAGGAGTGCAATTATAGAAGGCAGGAGAAAGTTAACAGGAGCACCAGTGAAGGCAACAGATTTGAGGGCAGGGGCATCCCTGATTTTGATGGGTTTGGTGTCTGATGGTAAAACAGAAGTTAGCAATATACAACATATAGAAAGAGGCTATGTTGATATAGAGAAAAAATTAAGGGGCCTTGGTGGTCTTGTTTACAGGGAAGAATAGGTAAAATTGTTCTATATCCTTCAGATCTATCATATACTTAGTAAATAATACTGAATTTGCAATTATTGTTTACATAAGGGGATAGAAAAATGAGGGGTATTTTTTTTGCTATAATTCTGCTTTTGATAGGGTCTTTGCTTATACCGCTAATTATTACAACAAGTTGTGATTTGCAGGTTCCCCAGAATAAAGGGATGGCTAGAGATGAAATTTTGGAATCAGATCTGCAAATTAATGTATATAACCATGAGACGAAAAAAATTATGAATCTAGCCCTGGAGGAATATGTTATGCAGGTAGTAGGGGCAGAAATGCCGGCTAGTTTCGAAATTGAGGCCCTAAAGGCCCAGGCTGTAGCAGCCAGAACTTATGTGATTTGGCGGAGAATGACGGAGGGTGAGGCAGGCAATGGGGCACATCCGGGGGCGTGTGTTTGTACAAGCCATACCCATTGTCAGGAGTGGTTGTCCATGGAAGAATTAAAAAGCCGCCATGGAGCTTCATGGATAAAGGAACTTTGGCCTAGGATAGAGGAGGCAGTAAAGTCCACTAGGGGTATAATTATGACCTATAATATGGAGGTAATACAACCCCTATACCATTCATCAAGTGGGGGGAAAACTGAGAATTCGGAGGATGTATTTGCTTCTGCACTACCATATTTAAAAAGCGTTTCCAGCCCCTTCGAAGAAGAGGCACCAGTGTTTATGGATAAAAAAGAAATTCCGATAGGGGATTTTATCAAGTCTTTGCAGACCAAGGAAAAAACTTTTAAAATTGATAGGAAAAATATCCTTGCTGAGATACAAATACTGGAGAGAAATTTGGGTGGTAGTATCAAAAACATCAAGATTGGCAATAAAAATTTTACTGGTTCTGAAATACGGAAAATATTTGATTTAAGGTCCGCAGACTTTACTATAGATGGGGATAAAAATAATATTTATTTTATTACCAAGGGTTATGGGCATGGTGTTGGGATGAGTCAGTGGGGCGCTAACGGGATGGCCCAGCAAGGAAGTGACTATTTGGAAATATTGCGGCATTATTATCAGGGTATAGAATTGAGCAAGTTAAAAAGCTATAATTAAATAATAATTTTTAGCTAAAGAATTTACCACCTTCATAGGTATATTTTATCGCAAAGAGGCGATAATTATTAGTGGAGGTGGAACTTTATGTCTTTTGAAAATAATAATAAAAACAGGGATAAACAAAATAAAAAAACATTGTACCAATTCTTGGACAAACAAGGCTTTTATCTTATTTTACTCTTATGTGTTTCGATTGTTTTAATGACAGCAGTTTGGGCATCTAGGCAGGAGGAAAAATATTTTGTCTCAGACCAGGCCCATGAGGACAAATTGGACCAGGAGGACAATTCTGATGAGATAGAAGTGAGATTGGTGGAGGAAGATAAGGAAAAAGGCGTAGAAGATGGGGATGATGTGAAGGAGACAGCAAATGTGGGCAAGGAGACCCCCATAATCGAATCCGAACCAAGGGAAAAACCCACACCGGATGAAAACATTCAGAATAAAACACAGGAAAGAGTTGAAGAAAAACCGGATAATAAATCCCATGACAAATTAGACAATAAACTGGACCATAAGTTGGAAAATAAAACAGATAATAAATTTCAAGACCAGGATGAGGATAGTCCTGAAAATGACAATGGTTTAGAAATGGAAGACAGGCCTACAAGTGCTAGCCAGCACTATATAATGGCCCAACCAGTGATGGGCCAAATAGGATTGGGATTTGCTGATGATAGGTTAGTCTATCATAAGACCTTGGACCACTGGGCTACCCACAAGGGGATGGATATTCATGCTGATGAAGGGGCGCCTGTAAGGGCAGCATTAGACGGGGAAGTTATTGAAGTGACTAATGATACAATTATGGGCATTACCATTGGTGTTCGCCATGAGGGAGACCTGATTACTAGGTATAGTAACCTGTCTACTGATGCCATGGTGAAGGTTGGTCAAGGGGTAAAAAAGGGTCAAGTTATAAGTGGGGTTGGAAGAACTGCTTCAACAAAAAGCCTGGAGGGGCCCCTGGTGCATTTCCAAGTATTGCTAAGGGGGAAAGCAGTAAATCCGAAAAATTATCTGCCAAAAATAGATTAAAATAATATATTCTTTGTTTTGCTAAGGGAGACGGAGTAAAAGCTTCGTTTCTTTTTTGTTTTACTTGAAAAGCCACATAAATAACAATTCTAAATTTGGGCTTACTCCCTAGTAATAAAATTTGAATACTAACCCATGGTATTACAAAGGAAGCTAGGGACAGACAAAAGACCTGGGTATTTTCTATAAGCAAAAGTACAATGGGGGTGGCAAAATAATCGGTGGCGCTTGTATGGGGTGTTTGAAAATGGGGCTCAAGGATTAAGGCAATATTTTAAATTAGGAACCTGCCCAATCTATCGGGGAGGTCTATGCCTTTATCCTACTAAGGGCTGGACAAGCAAGTTTAGATGATTATGTGATTTTTAGAGATAAATAACTTATAATAATGTGATTTACCTTGACTATTTAACAAATTACACCTATACTTATTGATATAAATGTGATTAAAGTGCGCAGAATATCTATAATAATGTGTGGATTTGGAGGTCTCAGTATGGAAAGATTGGTTATGCAAAAACTGCTAGATTGGAAAAGTTCTAAATATAGGAAACCCCTTATTTTAAAGGGGGTGCGTCAGGTCGGTAAAACTTGGTTACTAAAGGAATTTGCAAAACGCCATTATGGACATATGGCTTATTTTAACTTTGACGAACATCCGGAATATAAACAGTTTTTTGAAAGTAGTAAAGATGTAGACCGTATTTTACAAAATTTAATGATGGCAAGCGGTCAGCATATCAAACAAAACAAGCCGGCCGACACATTAATTGTTTTTGACGAGATACAGGAATGCCCTAATGCATTAAACACCTTAAAATATTTTTGTGAAAACACTCCCCATTATCATGTGGCTTGTGCAGGTTCTTTGTTGGGCATTGCTCTTTCTAAACCTGCATCTTTTCCTGTTGGCAAGGTAGATTTTTTGGAAATCATGCCCATGACCTTTACAGAATTTTTAATGGCCAATGGTGATGGTAATTTTGCTGACTATATGAAGAGTGTGGATAGGATTGAACCAATCCCGGAAGCTTTTTTTAATCCCTTATATGAAAAACTTAAAATGTATTTTGTAACAGGCGGTATGCCGGAATCAGTTCGTGTTTGGACGCAAGATAGGGATGTGGAATTGATGCAAGGGGTTCTTTCTAATATTTTAGACGCATATGAAAGGGATTTTGCTAAACATCCCGACCTAAAGGA
>CAZUTD010000172.1:0-4142 GCA_964623185.1 uncultured Clostridiaceae bacterium | reverse complement strand
AAGTAAACTTGAGACCACAGATGATGGTATGGATAAGAATGCAAGTCAGGGGGATTATGACCTAAGCCAGGATGGGATAATAAAACCTAAAATTGCCAAGGAGCTTATTGAAGAAATTGCAGAAGAAACTATCTATGCATTGAGTATAAAGGATGCAGAAGCAATTTCCCAATCAGTTCACCCAGTTAAGGGCTTAAGATTCACCCCATATACCTATGTTTCCACGGAAAACGACCTTGTTTTCAACAAGGGAAGTATGGAAAACTTTTTTAAGGACGACCAGGTTTATTTATGGGGATTTTATGATGGGATAGGCGATGAAATTAAGCTTAGCCCGGATCAATATTATGATGAATTTATTTATTCGGAAAATTTTATAAATGCGGAAGCAGTGGGCTACAATGAAATCCTAACAAGGGGAAATATGATAGAAAATCAATTTGAAGTTTATGAGAGGCCAATTGTGGTGGAATATTATTTTTCTGGATTTAATCCCGAATATTCCGGCATGGATTGGCGGAGCCTGAGGTTAGTTTTTGAGGAATATGAGGATGATTGGAAACTGGTTGGGATAATCCACAATCAATGGACTATATAAAAACACTATAAAGCAGCTAGTCTGCTTGTGAAAATCAGACTAGCTGCTTACAAGTATAATACAATTAACTAATATCCTTTTTTAAAGTTAATAACATTGATGAGTCCTTCTCTATTGATAAATCTTTTCATATTGTTATAAACTATGTCGTACTTTCTTTTGCCGTCCATTTCGGATCCCCAGCAACCATGAGGGGATATAGCAACATTATCCATCTCCCATAAGGGGTTATCCGTTGGTAGTGGCTCTATTTCAAAAACATCTAAAGCGGCTTTTTTAATCTTACCTGATTCTAGGTTGTGGATAAGTGCCTTTTCATCAATAATACTACCCCGGGCGATATTGACTAAATAGACTCCATCTTTCATTTTGTCAAATACAGTTTCATCTATTAAGTGATGGGTCTTTTCTGTGTAGGGAGCAGTCAAGACCACGAAATCCCATTCGGAAACTACATCATTAAGGTCATCAATGTTAAAACATTGGTCGAAATGATCCACCTGTTTGCCACTGGTGTTGGTACCATGTATTTGCACTTCAAATCCTTTCAGCCTCTTTGCAGCCTCTTGTGCTATGAAACCTGTTCCAATAAAGCCAACAGTTTTGCCATAGAGTTCAGACATGGAGGTTTCCATTTCCCATATTTTTTGCCTTTGTTTTTCATAATACTCTTTACTGTTTTTTATCATTTCTAATATTTTTAGTACAATCCATTCCGAAATGGGGATACTAAACCCACCCCTATTATTTGAAAGAATGATGTTGTGTTCTAATATTTTGTCAGCGGGTGCTTGGTTAATACCAACGGTGATAAGTTGAATCCATTTTAGGTTTGGGAATTGACTGATGTCAATTTTATTAAAGGGATTAAAACAAACTAAAAGGTCAATATCCTTTATTTCATCAGAAAAGGTGATGTCTTTCTCGTCCTTGAATATTACCTCATAACCTAGGTCCCGTAAACCCTGTAATTCTTCTTCCGTAAATTCTATAGTTACTAATGCTTTCAACAAAATCCCTCCTTTAGAATATTATAAAAGTAATATACCCAATAATTTACCTAAATAACGATAATAAATAAAATAATTGAATTATTCTGAATTCTAGCAGGTCTAGATGATGGTATTAACTATCTCAATGGGCCTACAATACCATGATTATAATTATTTAATGGCAGATGGATTCAAATTATATAGGGTTAAACACTCTAGCTGCATATATTTTACAAAACAGGTGGAAATATATATAAAATTGATATAAAATAATATATTGGGGGAATGATTATTGTAACATATAAAATTAATTTTTATTATGGAAAGCAATATTATAAATATAAACCAAGACAGGAAGGGGAATTTTTTTATGCGTAAACTAGGAAAGTTAGAACCCGCCAGAGTTTTTTATTATTTTGAGGAAATATCTAAAATCCCAAGATGTTCTCATAATGAGCAGGCTATAAGCGATTATATTGTAAAGGTTGGGGAAGAACTCGGTTTGGAAACAATCCAAGATGATTTTTTAAATGTGATTATTAGAAAACCTCCTACACTAGGATTTGAAAATTCTAAGGGGATTATTATACAAGGCCATATGGATATGGTGTGCGAAAAGGAAGACGATAGTGACCACGATTTTGCCAAGGACCCTATCCAATTAATTGTTGATGGGGACTTCATTTCTGCTGATGGGACCACCTTGGGGGCGGATAATGGAATAGCAGTAGCCATGGGCTTAGCAGTAATGGAGGATACTAGCTTGGAACATCCTGGTATAGAGCTCCTTATAACAACATCTGAAGAAACCAAGATGCAAGGGGCTATTGGCCTATCAGATAGTGTTCTAAGGGGTAGCCGGTTAATAAATCTTGACTCTGAGGAGGAGGGAATACTCACAACTGGTTCTGCAGGCGGAGAGTTAATCGAAATAATATTACCAGTAGAATATGAAAATGTTCAAGACCATCAGGCAGTTACTATCGAGGTTCGTGGTTTGATGGGTGGGCATTCCGGCATGGAAATCGATAAACCTAGGGGAAATTCCAACAAGATTTTGAATACCATATTAAGAGAATTAAGGGAAACGATTGATGTAAAATTGGTATCCATAGAGGGCGGTACTAAGGATAATGCAATCCCCAGGGGCAGCATGGCAAAGCTTGCAATGAAATCCGAGGATGTATCAAAATTTGACGATAAAATAAATGAAATAATAAAGAAAATTAAGGATATATATATATTAAGGGAACCACAAATTGATATAATTATTACAAAAAATGCCTTGGATTCAAAAGTTTTTAAACAGGACATTTTTGATAGTGTAATTTTACTTCTTAGCAACATACAAACCGGGGTTAATACATGGCTGCCATATGATGAAAAAACGGTTGAAAGTTCCAGCAATTTAGCTATAATAAAGGAAGAGGATGGGAATATTATTATAAAGATTTCCAATAGAAGTTTATCGGGAAGCATCCTATTAGAATTACGCGAAAAAATTATTAAAGAAACAAAAAATGCAGGAGCTGAATATAATATAAGTGCTGGTTATCCAGAATGGGAATATGCACCTGAGTCTAAACTAAGGGATACTGCCTTGGCCCTATACGAAAAAATGACCAATAAGAAGATGGAATCAATGGTTATACATGCAGGATTAGAATGTGGAATATTTGCAAAAAAATACAAGGGAATTGACCTTATTTCCTTTGGGCCTGATATGTATGATGTTCACACACCCAAGGAAAGACTTAGTATTTCATCAACGGCAAGGGTATATGATTATTTAATTGGCTTATTAAAGGAATTAAAATAAATTTTGCAAATTATGAATTATGCGGCTTTGAGAAATGGGGAAGGGAAATGAATAGTAAGAAATTTAATAAAAGAATTATTGTATTATGCATTATAACGCTGGTGCTCCTATTAGGCTGGATCTTGTGGAAGTGTAAGGCCTGGCAATTTTTATCGCTAGAGTATTTGGAGAGGTTTACTGGGAGTATTAGGGATTTACGCTTTCTAGGATTGATTATTTATTTGGCTGCCTTTACATTAGGGACAATAGCTTTTTTACCTAGCCTGCCCTTCGCACTCTTAGGCGGTATAACCTATGGTACAATCCGGGGCATTGTCTATGCTTCCCTGGGTACTTTACTGGGGGCGTCAATGGCATTTATAATTGCAAGGTATATCGGGAGGAAGAAGATAGAAAAAAGGTTGGAAAATAGCAAAGCCTTTCATGAAATAAATGACAGAGTGGAACGAAATGGATGGCGTGTCCTGGTTTTAACACGGATGGTTCCTATTATCCCCCATTGGTTGCAGAATTACGCATATGGCCTAACTACTATTTCATTTAAAACATATGCCTTGGTTTCTTTACTCTGTATTATTCCGGGAACAACTGCATGGATATTTGCAATAAATGCTATAGATAATGACCAGGCCGATCCCAAAAGGACAATATTATATATCACCCTAGCCGGGATTTTGCTTGTTATATCTTCCTACTTATCGAAATGGTTATATAAGAGGAAAAAATGCACAGA
>CAZUTD010000171.1:3449-4146 GCA_964623185.1 uncultured Clostridiaceae bacterium | reverse complement strand
AAGATACCACATGGTATAAATTTGACTAATGATATTTTTCAAGCAATAAAAGATGCGGATATTATTCTATTAACAATACCAACACAACAAGTCAGAAACATTGTCAGAGTAATAAAGCCAAATCTTGAATCCAAACAAATTATTCTTAATGCCGCAAAGGGAATCGAAGAAAATACCCACCTGCGCATATCACAGATACTCAAGGAGGAGATACCCACACAACCCTATGCAATCATTTCTGGACCCTCGCACGCTGAGGAGCTAGCCCGTGATATCCCTACAACTGTGGTGGTTGCTTCACAAAATAGGTGCATAGCTGAATTTGTGCAAGATATTTTTAATTCGACTAGTCTTAGGGTTTATACCAACCCGGATCTCGTTGGGGTAGAATTAGGCGGAGCCCTAAAAAATGTAATTGCATTTGGTGCAGGAATAACGGATGGGTTGGGTTATGGGGATAATGCAAAAGCCGCGCTAATGACAAGGGGAATTAGTGAAATCGCTAGGCTAGGGAGAGTTATGGGGGCAAACATATCAACTTTTGCAGGTCTTTCGGGAATTGGCGATTTAATTGTTACCTGCACCAGCATGCACAGTAGAAATCGTAGGGCAGGAATACTTATTGGTCAGGGTAAAAGTTTGCAAGAAACCTTGGAGGAGGTAGGTATGGTTGTGGAAGGCATAACAACCACCCAGG
>CAZUTD010000171.1:2726-3439 GCA_964623185.1 uncultured Clostridiaceae bacterium | reverse complement strand
TTTATGAAATGGCACATAAATATAAGGTCGACATGCCCATTACCAAGGAAATATATGGTGTACTCTATAAAGGTACAAATCCAAGGGATGCTGTTACAAATCTTATGACTAGAAGCACGAAAAATGAGATGGAAGAAATTGTTGATATTAACCATATTGACTGGTAATTTTACATAACTTAATAATCTGTATCTATTTCAAAAGGAGAATTCTCATATTTTAATTAGGGGATTCTTTTTCATTTATTCAAAGATATTTCATCATATCAATTAGGTATTAAATAAAAATCAGGTGTGGATGAATAAAATTTAACTCTTGGACATAAAAATTATAGAACAGCAAATTTAGAGAGTTGTCATATTTCTATGTTATAGTCATATATTTATAATGTTATAAGGTATGGATACCAGTATTTATCTATATAAAAGGAGGGATATGATGGAAGAGTACAGTATATATAATGATATTGCACAACGAACTCAGGGTGATATTTACATAGGTGTAGTGGGACCCGTTAGAACAGGAAAGTCTACTCTAATAAAAAGGGTAATGGATTTATTAGTATTACCTAATATAGAAAACACCTATAAAAAGGAAAGGGCAAAGGATGAGCTTCCCCAAAGTGGTTCCGGAAAAACCATTACAACCACTGAACCTAAATTTGTACCAAATGAGGCGGTTGAGCTTGTATTAAAAGACAATGCTTCTTTTAG
>CAZUTD010000171.1:0-2716 GCA_964623185.1 uncultured Clostridiaceae bacterium | reverse complement strand
TTGTGTAGGCTACTTGGTAAAAGGTGCAGTTGGACATCAGGAAGATGGGTTCCCACGCATGGTAAATACACCCTGGTTTGAAGAACAGATTCCGTTTGAGGAAGCGGCTGAAATAGGAACAAGGAAGGTAATAAAGGAACATTCCACTATTGGCTTGGTTGTAACAACGGACGGGACAATTACAGACATTGAAAGATATAATTATATTGAAGCTGAGGAAAGGGTAATCAGGGAATTAAAGGAAATAGATAAACCCTTTGTTATTGTGCTAAATACTAGATACCCTAATGGCGAGGAAGCATTAAGATTAAAGGAGGAACTCGAAGAAAAATACGAGGTTTCGGTCGTTGTAAAGGATTGTGCACAAATGAATATAGATGACATACACGAAATTTTAGAAAATGTATTGTTTGAATTTCCAATTATGGAGATTAACTTTAATTTGCCGGGTTGGGTAGAAAGTATTGAATCTCATCATTGGTTGAAATCATCAATAATGGAAGGGATTAAAGATGTAGCTGCTAATGTTAGAAGGCTGAAAAATATCGGTAGAATGTTAGAAGAGTTAAAAGAAATAGAAAATATAAACAGAGTATCTCTTGAAAATATTAAAATGGGGGAGGGTTCGACCCTTATAGAATTAGGCACAGATGAAGAACTATTTTATAAGATTATACAGGAGAAAACCGGCTACAAAATAGAGGGTGATTACCAACTGTTAGGCTTGGTTACTGAATTAGCAAGAGCAAAAAAAGAATTTGCAAAAATAGAAGAGGCTTTGCAGGATGTAAAAAAGCTGGGCTATGGTTTGGTACCCCCAGCATTGGGTGAACTAGTATTAGAGGAACCGGAAATATTCAGACACGGGAATCAATTTGGTGTTAAATTGAGGGCTAAGGCGCCTAGTTTACACTTTATAAGAGCTGATATATCCACTGAGGTTTCTCCAGTAATGGGTACCGAAAAACAAAGTGAGGAATTGGTAAAATATTTAATGGAGGAATTTGAACAAGATCCTGAAAAGATTTGGGAAACTAATATGTTCGGTAAATCCTTATATGATATGGTGAAAGAACAATTGCAACATAAATTATATACCATGCCTGAAGAAACTAGAATGAAACTGCAAAAAACTTTACAAAGAATCATTAATGAAGGCAATAGTGGTTTTATTGCAATTATTTTGTAACCAATATGAAACACGAAAAAAATCTATTAATTCAAGGGGTATAAAGGTATACCCCTATATTTTTATGGAGAAACTACTTGACAGAAGTCATAAATCACCCTATTATATAATATGTAGTTAAATTAAATATCTGGCTGTGGCGCAGTTTGGTAGCGCGCCAGACTGGGGGTCTGGAGGTCGTAGGTTCAAGTCCTATCAGCCAGACCAGTGAGACCTGTATTCCAAATGGATGCAGGTCTTTTTATGCCATTAAAATAAGTCCTTATAAGATTTGTAACAAGCTAGCTATGTTTTCTGTCCTAGGTGTGTGTGTTGCCAGTCTAGGGATAAATATGAGCATGGGAAATTGCAGGTCTAATAAAATTTAAAAATCTTGCAAAACCACTATTAATATGACAATATATATGTATATTAAATGATTTATAAGGTAAACAATAGATATGAGAGTTGAGGCGATAGTTTGGATAACAAGGCAGTTATATTAGGATGCAATTATTATATTGGATTGAGTACAATACGATGTCTAGGAATTAAGAAAATACATACTGTGGCTGTGGATTATTCCGAAGAAAATGCTTATGGCGCAAGATCTAGGTTTTGCTCAGAAAGATTGATTGCCCCCCATTTTAGGGACAATACTGAGGGGTTTATTGACTTTCTTAAGGAGTATGCTAGAAAGCAAAGCTTGCCACCGGTCCTCATACCATGTCATGATTCTTATGTGGAGGTTATAGATAAGTACCTTAATGAGTTAAAGGAATACTATCTTATCCCACAAAACGAGTCTGGTCTATATACAAAGCTTATGAATAAAGAAAGTTTACATCGGATAGCTATGGACAAGGGTGTAGCTGTGCCGGAAACTGTTAGAACAAATGAGGAAAATTTCATACAAAAAGTAGAAACTTTACTTAAATACCCTTGCATTGTAAAACCTGTTGATTCACCCTCATTTGTAGCTAAATTTAGAAAAAAAATATTTAAAATAAATAACAGGGAAGAATTAGTACAAGCTATTAAGAAGGCCGAGGAGGCCAACTTGGAGGTAATTGTACAAAGAATAATTCCAGGGTTTGATGATCATATGTATACATTTGATGCATATTTAAATCAAGATTCAAAAGTTACTCATTGGGCCACATTTAGAAAATATCGTCAGTACCCTATAAATTTTGGTGCGTCGGTTTATACAGGCCATAAATATATGCCAGAACTTTATGAAATAGGGACAAAATTTCTTGAAGATTTAAATTACAAGGGTTTTGCCGAGATAGAATTTAAAAAAGACTCCGAAACGGGAAGATTTTACTTAATAGAAATAAATGTAAGAATTACAAACTTTAACAATCTGATATATAAGCTTGGGCTAAATATTCCTTATATTACCTATATGGAGTTAATTGGAAAACCGCTTGAAGCAAAATTTATTAAAAAAGAAACCCGTATGGTTTTTTGGTATGTTTATGAGGATTTATTGGCAATTAAAGATTATATCAGAAAGGGACAACTTACTTTTATAGAGGTATT
>CAZUTD010000170.1:0-4156 GCA_964623185.1 uncultured Clostridiaceae bacterium | reverse complement strand
TGGAAGATGACGAAAAGGCCATGTTTTTAGAGGAACTGGGTTTACACCAATCTGGACTGGACAGGTTAATTCAGGCTTCCTATTCTCTTTTGGGTTTAATCAGTTATTTAACAGCTGGTCCAAAAGAAATCAGGGCTTGGACTATAAAAAAAGGTACCAAGGCTCCAGGAGCAGCGGGGAAAATCCACACTGATTTTGAAAGGGGCTTTATTCGGGCTGAGGTAGTCGCTTATGATGATCTCTTTGAATGTAAAACCTATGCTGCCGCTAGGGAAAAGGGTCTAGTTCGCCTAGAGGGTAAGGAATATATTGTCGAAGATGGAGATGTTATCTTATTTAGATTTAATGTTTAATAATAGAAATAATAGACTTGCTAGTAAATAAAGCTATCGAAAAACCTTGTGTTTTCCGATAGCTTTTTGTATTGTTCCACTATTCTTGCTTAATCTAGGTCTACTTTTCCATAGCCCCCGTATCTTTCCGCCATGATATTATATAA
The DNA here is from genome assembly GCA_964623185.1 of uncultured Clostridiaceae bacterium. GTDB lineage: Bacteria > Bacillota > Clostridia > Peptostreptococcales > Natronincolaceae > CAYMGQ01. The sequence continues at coordinate 3,657 of CAZUTD010000170.1, read as the reverse complement.
TGGTTTTCCCAGAAAGAAGTTGTATATTTCATCAGCTTTTTCTGCTGGGTCTATATCTTGGAATGTATGCGGATATAAAATCTTACCCGCAAAATATACATCTGCTAGGGCTGTCTCTATGTTGTTGTAATATGAAACATAGGGAAGCTGTCCATAAAGATTGCCCTCTTTTACTGCGGTCAGTGTATTGTAAAATTCAGGATTCTTTTTATAATCTTCCCTTACAATGTTTAAGCCATTTTGGTCTATGATTATTACATCGGGGTTCCATTTTACAATCTGTTCCTTATCCACCATCACTGAACCCTGACCATCTAGTTCATCAGCAAGATTTTTTGCATTAATAGCAGCCAGCAGGGGCGATTTGCTAGCAGCACTCTCTATCCCATGGCTTCCCTTATGGCTTAATCCCCCCACATATACACTAGGTTTGTCAGTGTCTGGGATGTCTCTTGTCACTTCTGCCAGTTCCCGCCTGGAATCCTCCATATAGTTTATTATATCTTGAACCCTTTCTTCTTTACCGGTAATTTGTCCTATAATTTCAATAGCCTGGTACATGTTTTCATCAAAAACTGCATTAGTTCCTGTAGTAATCATTACTATAGGAACACCTATGGTATCTTGAATATTTTGAATCTGTACCTGGTCCATAATATCCCCCGCTATAATGACATCCGGATTTACTGATAATAATAGTTCAGGATCAGGATTGGCCGGATGACCCTCCCCAACCAAGGGCAATTCTGCCAATTTGGGATTGGCAATAATATAGGGTCTCCCGCTCTCTGCTGATTGCTGACCAGCCTCCACCCCAACCAGTTTTTCCGTCCCATTAACATAGGTGTATAATCTTAGGGCTGAGCCTACCGCTACAATCCTGTTTATTTCACCCTTAATAACTATATCTCGTCCTTCCATGTCTCTTATTTTAATTTCATGCGAAGTATCATTATTAATATCTATATTTTCTTCCGGCCCACAAGCTGCCAATAAACCTGTTATAAGCGTTAAAATTATTATGGCTAAAATACAAGCTTTTCTTTTCATAATATTATAAGTCTCTCCTTTACAATTCATTTATTCCTTGTGCATGGGCACGACTATGGGCAAGCCCTTATATTCAATGAGGTTGACATCAATATCATATACCTTGTTTATGGACTCTGGTGTGATGATTTCATTGCCCCCATAAAACAATATTTCCCCATCTTTTAATAGGAGGAATTTATTTGCAAACCTTAATGCCAGGTTTAAATCGTGCATGGTGACAACTACTGAAATCTCTTCTTCGCCCATAATATCTTTGATAATTTTAATAAGGTCTAATTGGTTTTTAAGGTCTAGGCTGCTAGTTGGTTCATCCATAAGCAGTACATTGGGTTCTTGGACCATGGCGCGTGCAAGCACAATTTTTTGAAATTCCCCGCCGCTTAGTTCATCCGTATACCGCATGGCATAGGCAGCTAAATTAAATTTATCAATTATTTTTTCTACTAGACCTATATCTTCTTTAGTCACATCCCATTTAATATAAGGTTTTCTGCCAAGAAGAATAAAATCAAATACTGTCGTTCTTATATTTTTATGATTTTGACCTATATAGCCCATTGTTTGGGCCAGTTCCCTGTTTTTTAATGCCCTTATATTAATCCCATCAATATATACATTTCCCCTGCTTGGTGTTAGGATTTTATTTAAACATTTTAATAGCGTAGACTTGCCCGCACCGTTAGTACCCAATATTGCTAAGCAATCTCCCTTGGACAAATTAAAAGATACATTTTTTAAGACTTCCATATTTGAATAGGAAAAATTAATAGCCTCAGCTGATAAAATCATATTTTGTCAACTCCTTTTATAAGGATGTAAAGAAATAAAGGCGCCCCCAAAAATGAGGTCACAGCTCCCACGGGTAGGGTTTTTGGTGATAAAACAACTCGTGATAGGGTATCTGATGTTAAGAGGATAAGTGATCCCATAAGGGCTGACCCTGGTATAAGGTAGCGTTGGTCCCTCCCTATTATGCTTTTACTTATATGGGGGGAAACCAGGCCTATAAAACCTATAATCCCCAAAAATGATACAGTAACCGCAGTAATTAAGGATGCCATAAACATACCACCCAACCTTACCCTTTCAACCCTTACTCCCAGGCTTTTTGCCATGTCCTCCCCACCATCCATTGCATTGTAATCCCAACGATGGTAAATAAAATATCCCAAAGCCAAGGCAAGCAGCAAGGCCAAAATCCAGATTTCCTGCCAACTAGCCCTGCTTAAGTCACCAAAGGTCCAAAAGATTACGGTAGCAATTTGAACCGTATCTTTAGCAAAATATTGTATGATAATTGTTCCAGCAGAAAAAAGCGAACTCAAGGCTACACCCGCTAAAACAATGGATTCGGGGGAAAATTTTTTAAGCCTTGATAGGAATATAATCAAGATTGTTGATAGCATGGCACAAATAAAAGCTACTATTGTAACCTTATATGGATTTATTATTTGCACTACGCCTAAACCCGTATTTAAAATATTGCCTGCCCCCATTAATATAATAGCAAAGTTAGCACCAAAAGCCGCCGCATTCGATATGCCAAGAGTAGAGGGAGATGCAAGGGGGTTGCGCAAATTGTTCTGCATAATACAGCCCGCTACTGATAAGCCTGCCCCAGCTAAAATCCCTGTAATCACCCGGGGTAATCGGAGATTTTTTACAACAGCTACTGAATTTTGATTCCCAAGACCAAACAGTCCCATAATTACTTGCCTAATGCTAAGTTTCATCGCCCCCGCATTAATAGATAAAAAGGCCATTAGTAAGGTGGCTAGAAATAGGGTCAGTAATATCATTTTTTTCCTGTTTAAATAATCAGAATATGTTTTTTTATAATCTGTATTGTTTCCAGCCTTCCCCATAATTTTCAACTCCTATGCAATTAAAATCCTCTAGAATAATCATCAAAGCAATCCAAGCAAACCTTTTGGCCATCCATTAAACGAATCTTATGTTCTGCCACCCCTTCTCCACATAATTCGCATATAATTGTTTTGAATTTTTTTGCCCTTTTAGGTATTTCAAATTGCGGTGTTTTAAATTCAAATATTTCTTCAATTGGTGCCTGTAATAAATATATTTTTCTTTCTTCCCTTTCCATTTTCAAATTAGATGGTTTTAAGACAATTCTGATACTTTCATTATTTGTTCGATTGAAAAAACTAAAGGCCTGTTTTCCCGTCCCACGATAAAGCAAATTTCCCTTACCAAAACTGCAACCCAAAATTACCTGGATAGCATCCACTCCACAAGCATCATTTTCAGTAACACAAACTATTTCCTCATCTTTGGAAAATTTTATACCTAGTTTTTTGATTGCAGCCTCACATGCCTTAAAACCAATTGCTAATCCAGGGCATTCATGTCCATGAAATTTTACTGCCTTGTCCCATAGTTTTCTGTCCATTTTCCTTCCTCCCAAATCATATGTCATAGATTTTTAGTTAACTTTCAACTCTATCTGGCTACCTTCCCCATCTCTTTGAGCTGGTAGAACCTCTATATACCTATGCATCCTGTTTTTTAGTTCCTCCACATGGCTAATTATTCCAACCATCCTTTGGTCCTTGCGTATTCTTTCCAAGGTATTCATAACTAATT
>CAZUTD010000169.1:0-4160 GCA_964623185.1 uncultured Clostridiaceae bacterium | reverse complement strand
TTAGTTCATAGGCAGCCACAATTCCGCTAATACCCCCACCGATAATAGCTACCTTCTTATCCTTCCCGGGAGTTTTTAATTTTTTTTTGGGAGCTGCATAACCATAAGTAATTGCAGCCCGCTCTAATTCAGAAATACTTACGGCGCCCCCAATATCCTTCCTAACACAAAAGTTTTCGCATGGATGGTCACATATCATCCCGAAAATTCTTGTAAAGGGAATCTTTTTTTCTATAATCCTATATGCTTTTTTAAAATCGCCTTTTTGAATCTCCTCAACCAAGTCTTTTACTTCCAAATGAACAGGACATTCGGCAACACAAATTGGAGGTTCATCATGAATACACCTATCCCCAATTTCTAATAATTTATCTAAATCCATTCTGGTCTTCCCTCCATGTAAAAACATTTTAATTTTTACACATCTAAACCTTATTCTTATATATCATTACCGTGGGGATAGCATCCCCACGGTAATAAGAAACTTTTAAATACTATTTATTAAGTTTTTTCAAGCCCTCTAATACCCTCTCAGGATAAGCAGGCAATCTTGTTATCCTAACTCCACAAGCATTATATATTGCATTTCCAATAGCAGCATGAGGAGCTGATAGAGGCATTTCCCCTACCCCAGAAGCACCATATGGTCCTAGTGGTCTTGGAGTTTCCTGATGGATAATTATCATCTCATCCGGAGCATCCTTGATTTGAGGAATTCCACAGCCTGTCAAAGTGGTATGTTTATCTAGATCTTCAAAATCTTCACTCAGGGCTAGGCCAATTCCTTGAACTAATCCACCATAGATTTGTCCTTCTAGAACTAATTTATTAACTATGGTTCCGCAATCAGAGACGATTGTGAATTTTTCAACAGTGGTTTTACCTGTTGTTATATCAACAGCAACCTCTGCCAAAAGCACACCATACATATAAGTTGGGAAAGGATCCCCTTGACCGGTCCCTACATCACAAGCAGTATTTGGTGTAGTCCATTTTCCTTCATATTTTAATGGTAGGTCCTCGGCAAGCATTTCATCATAGGTCCTATAGCTACCATCAGCTTTACGCATAGCGGCTAACAAGTTTTCGCAAGCTACCTTTATTGCGTTTCCGGTTACTACATTTTGTCTACTTCCGCCTGATGGACCACTATTTGGTGTATGTTCCATATCATTCATTATTAATTTTATTTCTTCTGGTTTTAATCCTAGAGGTCTTAAAGTTTCATAGGTATAAGCTAAGGTACCCATATCAGCTCCTTGACCATGATCTTCCCACGATACCCCAATAGTTGCACCCTTTTCTGTTAGTTCAACCCAGGCCTCAGATGTGTCTGGACCGTCGAGACCACAACCATAAGTATTTAAGGATACACCTATACCATACTTAATATTTCCGCCCTTTTTATTTTTTGCTTCGGCATTTTTCTTAGCCTCTTCATAGTAGGGTCTTAATTTGTCGATAGCTTGAGGCAATACCACAACATCAGGAGGACATCCCGTTGGGGTAGTAGAGCCTTCACGGTAGACATTCAGATACCTAAATTCCAATGGATCCATACCTATTTTTTCAGCCAACATATCAACTAGGGTCTCCGAAGCAAATAAACTTTGGGGTGAACCATAAGCCCTAAAGGCAGAACCCCAAGCATGGTTGGTAGCTACAGTTCTTCCCTCACCCCTACTATTTGGAATATCATAACATGCCCCAATAAATTGGGTGCCCCTCATAGTTAATAGATCGCCAAATTCACAGTATGGACCATGGTCTACCGTCCAGTCAGCTTCCATAGCCTGTATCTTACCATCTTTATCAGCACCAAATTTAAGGTTGACAAAGAAAGGTGACCTCTTACCTGTATAAGTAATTTGTTGATACATATCAAATTCTAGAAATACTGGTCGCCCAGTAACAAAAGCAGCTACACCTAATAAAGCCTCATTAGTAGGACTGAACTTGAATCCAAAAGTTCCGCCAGCTGGATTCTGTACAATTACATACTTATCAGGATCAACCCCGATTCCTTCAGCAGTCATCAAATGATGAAAATGTATGGCTATACTCTTGGAATGAACAATAAGTTTGCCTTCCTTATCCATATAAGCAAATCCAACATCAGGTTCTAAAACTAGATGGGGTTGTCTTCCCACATAGAACTCGTCTTCAAGAACATATGGTAATATTTCCATTAATGGAGCTGTATCTTCACCCTTGACTCTTTGAGTTTCAAAATACACATTAGGTGTCCCTGGATGAATTTCAATAGCATCATCTTCCATAGCTGCAGGTGCACTCATGTATGCTGGCAGTTCCTCTAATTCAACCTTTACTTTTTCAACAGCAGCCTTTGCTTGAGTCGGAGTTTCAGCCAATACCATGGCTAATACATCGCCAAATTGGAATACTTTTTTATCATTTAAAATTGGTCTTTCTTTTCCATCACCCTTATTTTGAGGGAAGGCCAAACCATTAATTCTGTTTGTGCCAGGAACATCTTTATATGTCAGTACACTATGAACTCCGGGCATTTTTTCCGCTTCAGAAGTGTCAATAGAAATAATATTAGCATGGGACACCTTAGCTTGGACTAATTTGATATGGAGGGTATTTTCAGGAAGTTTTAGACCTAAGTCTGCCCCAAAATCCCATGTTCCCATAACCTTGGCCAGGGCAGAGGGTCTTACTGTAGGAGTACCTAAGATAGTATCTCCTTCCTTTAATTGATACCATAAATCCTTCTTGCTTATCTCTCCCCTAATAAGCCTAGCTGCGTCCATTACCCCATCTACTAAAGGCTTATATCCAGTACATCTACATACATTTCTATGTTTTTGGAACCAATCCCTAACCTCTTCCCTTGTTGGATTGTCATTTTCTTCAAGAAGAGCCTTGGCCGATACTATAAATCCTGGGGTACAGAAACCGCATTGAGCACCACCGTGCACCATCCAGGCCAATTGTAATGGATGCAAATTATCCTCTGTTCCTACACCTTCTATAGTAATAATCTCGGCTTCGTCCCTTACCCTCTTCATCCGAACTATACAAGCCCTTACAACCTTACCGTCCATAATTACGGAACAGCTTCCACATTCGCCTATACCACAACCAACTTTTGTACCTGTAAGACCCAGCTGCCTTCTCAGTAAATCCGCTAAACTTAATTCTCCGTCTACCACAACCGTTCTTTGAACACCGTTAACAATAAGCGTTTTTTTCAGCATTACAGAGCCTCCCTTTTATTTTTTCCTTTTTCGGTATCTTTAAAATACTGTCCTCCTTTCTCAAGCCACAATGGGGAATTTAAAATATCGAAGTTAAATATTTACCCCATGTTCAAATTTTACACATCATTTCCTGCTAATTTTTATGTTATAAACTAGGGAAGTTTAAAATAAGATATGCTTTCTTGCTATACACTACATAAACCAGCATTTTAAATATGGATAAACCCTTATTAAGACAAGCAAAATCAAGATAATGCGAATGAACAATTTTAATCCTTAACTTAAATTTGTTAGCTATATAAAAACATATAGTATTACTTATTATATAGTTGCAATTTTTATGCCAAAATAAAATCCAGCATTTTCAACGGCCATAAACTGGGCCTACCTGGTGATTGTTAGTTTTTCGAACACTAATCATAATAACCGTTCGATTTTCGAACATTTGCTAACTCATTTGCTGGAATGTTCAAAAAATTTATAAGCCTCCAACAATAAATATAGATAATTTTTAAAAAATAAAAACCTGTTTGACGACTTAAAATTCAAGTTATATTTTAATTTTATAGGAATACACCTCTGTTTTCTCATGATACAGGTACTTACCTCAACTACTCTATAAACTCTAAATATTTTTAGTTTTGCTTTTTAACATAAATAATTTTATGAAAAATTAATAATTTTCTACACTTTTAACTAAGGTGTTAGTTTTTCGAACACTTTAATTTTTTCTTTAAATTCGGCCCATTATTAGGCAAGCTTTTATTTAAACCCATACCTAAGCACAAGCTACAAACAAAAAAATACCCCCAAATAGATAAAACAATTTCAAATAATTGGTCTATCCATTCAGAAGTATTCTTCTGTGACATGCTCTCCCACTAAACTTTAAGGTTTTGAGGGAGCTTCTTGGGATGTAGCAATCCAATGATT
>CAZUTD010000168.1:0-4164 GCA_964623185.1 uncultured Clostridiaceae bacterium | reverse complement strand
GTATTTATATCCTTGAATTCCCTATAAACTGATGCAAATCTTACATAGGCAACCTCGTCCAATTTCTTTAAATGTTCCATTACAAGTTCTCCAATAAACTCTGCCTTTATTTCTTTTTCCATCGAATTATATAGCTTTTTTTCTATTTCGCTTACTACATTTTCGATATCCTTTAGTGCAACAGGCCTCTTTTCACAGGATTTAATCAGACCATTTAAAATTTTATTAGAATTAAAAGGTTCTCTATTCCCATTTTTTTTGATAACAATCAAGGGTATCTCTTCAATTTTTTCATAGGTAGTGAACCTACGATTACATTCAAAACACTCTCTTCTTCGACGAATCGATTGGCCTTCATCGGTAGGTCTTGAGTCTACAACTTTAGATTCATAATGATTGCAAAAAGGGCAATTCATCTATTATTCACCCCCATAAACTACTTTTATATTTTAATATTATTATAATATAGGCCCCCTAATATGTCTAATCTTTTTGAAAATTCTACTTTTTATCATATTCATATAGGTTTATATCTTCATCCTCATATGGAGACGAAAATTGATTTATATTATTTCTCTCTTTTAAATATGAAACCTTGTTCAATTCCATATTACCTTTTATTTCGACCAAAATCACATCTGTTCCTATTTTTTTTATCCATGACCACGGAATTGCATAATCGTAATCTTTGCCAAACAAACCGAAAATTCTTTCATCATTGGGAACAATAATAGCATTTATCCTGCCTTTTCGCAAATCAACATCAATATCACAAATAAATCCCAACTTTTTACCATCCATAACATTTACTACTTCCTTTTCTGTCAGATCTGACGCCCTAATCATAAATCCACCCCCAAACATTAAAATAAAATGTTCCAGACATATTACTCCCTATACCCTTTATGGCTAGTACAATAATACCTATGCTTTGAGGACAAAAAAAATCACCCATTTGGGTGATTTTATATATATTTTCGCATATGCTTAACCGCAGTTTTTTCTAACCTAGATACCTGTGCTTGGGAAATTCCTATCTCATCAGCTACTTCCATTTGTGTCTTGCCCTTAAAAAACCTTAGGGTCAATATAAGTTTTTCCCTATCATTCAATTTTCGCATAGCCTCTTTTATAGCTATTCCATCAATCCATGTTTCATCTTCACTTTTCTCATCGCTAATTTGGTCCACAACGAATATGGCATCGCCACTATCATGATATATTGGTTCAAATAAAGATATTGGATCCTGAATAGCATCCAGGGCAAATACAACTTCCTCTCTTGGCATATTCAACTGTTCAGCAATTTCAGAAATGACCGGCTCTTTTGAATTTTTATTTATTAATTGGTCACGCACTTGCAAGGCCCGATATGCTGTGTCTCTCAGAGACCTACTAACTCTGATAGAATTATTGTCCCTCAAATATCTTCTTATTTCGCCTATAATCATGGGTACTGCGTAGGTAGAAAACCTTACATTATGGCTCAAATCAAAATTATCTATAGCCTTAATCAATCCAATACAGCCCACTTGAAACAAATCATCCACATGCTCTCCCCTATTGTTGAATCTTTGGATAACACTTAGCACAAGTCTTAAATTTCCCCTAATAAATTCTTCCCGAGCAGTATGATCCCCTTCTTGTATCCTATTAAACAATTGTAGCATTTCTTGATTCGTCAACACTGGTAATTCCGATGTGTTTACTCCGCAAATTTCTACTTTGTTAATATGCATTGTAAATATGCAGTCCTTTCACTTTGAATTACCCCTTTAATATTAAGATTATTGACCTATTCATTATTTTTATGCAAAAGATTCATATTTAATCCAAATTTAAATTCTATTTTTAAATCATCCTGCTAATCTCTTTTTTCAATCGCAAAACTATTCTTTTTTCTAATCTAGAAATGTAAGACTGTGAGATACCCAGTATATCTGCTACTTCTTTTTGTGTTTTTTCTTTTTCACAATTTAAACCAAATCGCAATTCCATAATCTTCTTTTCCCGCATGCTTAGTTTGTTTAATGCAGTTTTTAACAATTCTTTATCTACTTCCTCCTCTAAAAGGCGGTATATTATATCACTATCAGTTCCTAAAATATCAGACAAAAGGAGTTCATTGCCGTCCCAATCTATATTTAAGGGTTCGTCAAAAGAAATTTCCATTCTAGTCTTATTGTTTCTCCTTAAATACATTAAAATTTCGTTTTCTATACAACGGGAGGCATAAGTAGCAAGTTTTATATTTTTTTCCGGGTTAAAAGTATTAACTGCCTTAATCAAACCAATGGTTCCAATAGAAATCAAATCTTCAACACCAATACCCGTATTCTCGAATTTTCTTGCTATGTACACAACCAATCTTAAATTTCTTTCTATTAAAATAGTTCTAACTGTATTTTTATCATGTTTTAATTTTTCCATTAAAATGCTTTCCTCTTCGTTGCTTAGAGGAGGAGGCAGGGTTTCACTACCTCCAATATAAAAAATACTTTCCTTGTAAAATATATCAAAAAATCTGTAGATTTTTATTATATAATAACGACATAAAAGTTTGATTTTTATCATGGATTGTCTCATTCGCTTGCCCCCTCGGATTTTCCCAACGATTTTAGGATTTTTAATCTAAATTAGATCAGGATGTAATAATGCCCTATAATCTCCAGACTTGGATAACTTTCTTCCATATATGGCAACTACAATTTCATTAATATTGATAACATTCTTTTCGCTTTCAATGTATACTGTATCAGGTTTAAACCCCAATAACATTCCATTTTCCGTGCCCAAAGCATTATAGGGTATCATTCGAAAGCGTTTAATCCAGTTATTTCCCCTTGGCAACAGGGTTATTTGTTCAAAGCTTGGTTTGTCATTTCCTTTAAATATTTCCTGGATTTCTAATGGAAACAAGGGTGCAATAGCCGAATATTCAACTACGATAACAGGATATTGGCTAATAGGATCAACCAAAGAGTTTCCAGTATCGACTATACCTAATATTTCTGCTGTAATGCCATCAATTTCAATTTTTATCTTCATAAAAATTTTTTCCCTGGAAAATTGTTTCTGCAAATATCCCCAACAAAAATTGATAAGAATATAAGCAAGACCACATGCAATAAAAATATTTTTTGTTGAAATATTGCTTGTATAAAAAATACCGTTGCTTATTATTCCGTTAAAAGTAGTAAAATAAAAAATGGCAAACCCCGCACCCCCAAAAACTAATGTTATTAAATAAAACATCCCCAACAACCTAAAAAAATCTTTAAATTTATATGGTGTAAATGAAAGTATGATAATTATCATTGAACAAGCAACTTTCATTATAATAGAAAATAAAAAATGTAACGAGGGAAAAAAAATAATAAAAGCATACAGGGCACTGATAGCTGAAGATAGGATTAGCTTAGATTTTTTTATATGGTATTTTGCAAATTTTGATGTTAAGGATATTATAATAAAATTCATTATAAAATTTTCTAAAAAAACATATTCTGCATAAATTACCACTTGACCTCCCCCTAGTTTACACAAGTCTCTTATCTATAAAAATATTCATATCGATGCTAGTTTATGTATATTATATATAATTAAGAAAGATATTTTTGTCATTTTCTGAAGTCGAAAGGATGGATTCTTATATTATTTACGGTTGCAAAAAATTTCAAAAAAATAAAGACTTGCTTACTCGCAAGTCCTGTAAATTATTAAAAAATTATTATTAATTTATTTGTTTTTTCTTCTTAAGAATATTGGGATATCCAATTCGTCAATTTCATTAGTACTAGCCGAAGCAGCCTCCGCCCTGCCAGTAGCTGAAATTATTTTTCCTTGTTTACTTCCTAACTTTGCTAAATCCCGCTCAAATCCTGTTGCGATAACAGTAATCCTAATCTCATCTTTTAATTCCTCATTAATAACAGCCCCAAAAATAATATTAGCATCTTGATCTGCTGCCTGTGTCACCAGTTCGGCAGCTTCATTAACCTCAAGCAGCCCCAGGTTGGACCCGCCTGTTATATTTAACAAGACACCTTTTGCACCATCTATAGAGGTTTCTAATAGTGGACTATGAATCGCTTGCTTAGCAGCCTCTGTAGCACGGTTTTCACCGCTTGCCTTACCTATACCCATATGTGCTAAGCCCTGTTC
>CAZUTD010000167.1:0-4177 GCA_964623185.1 uncultured Clostridiaceae bacterium | reverse complement strand
CCTTTCGAATAACAATTTGATAGGGCCCGCTTCCCCCATCGTCTTTTGTACCTAGAGGCTTACCATCAATTTCATAAACAATGTATACATTATCCTCCTCTGCAACTTCCGCCGCCGATAAAGCAACCGCAAAACCGTCTATCGAACGAATAACTACCTGTTTTTTACCTTCAAGAGACTCTTCTTTCGATTCTATAATATCTTTTAATGCAACTCCCCTAAAACTATGCTCTACTGGGTCCTTACCGCTACTCTTTAAGTTTGCTTTAAATTCCTTGGCCTCCAGCCCCTCTATAAACTCTAAATCCACTATTGCCACCTCTTCTCCATTATTCATTAATACAAAAGAAAAGTTTTCAATCATAATGTCTTTGTCCTTTACATAGTCCTTATTTAAGATAGCCATAGTAACCACAGCTATTATTAATATAAAGATTGCTACAGGTACCATCTTTTTCACTGTCCATCTCCCCCCTCGATAAGCAAATAGGGTACAATCATATCCTGATAAAGGAATGACCCATGGTCACCACCTGTATCAGTACTATGCATCCCATGATCCGAAGTAATAATAATTTTTCCCTTCCAATTTATAGCTAACTCTTTTATGTAATCATCAGCAAGGGCAATTCTTTCCATTGTTTTTTCGTCTAAATCCCCCTCATTATGTCCCATATCATCGACACCATGAAAATGAACCATAATTAAATCGTGGTTCTTATCCAAACTATAAATAGAAGTCTCAAAAACTTCTTCATCAGTTGTCCCACTATTATTTGTATCAAGGTTTAGTATTGGCTCAATTTCCGTATTTAAAATTTTTATATCCCCCTCAATTAAAACACTAGACTTACCCAAATCCCTTGCTAGGGCAAAAATACTGGGGACTTTTAATTCCCTTTGTGCCCTTGAGTACACTCCATTTTCTTCAGGAGATTTTCCAGTTATCATAGCAGCAAAACCTGCATTTGTTACACATTTATATACCGTTGTAGCCTTATTAGCCAATGGTAAGCTTTTTAAAAAAGGGGCATATCCATTGTTAATAGCCTTGAAATATTGATGGTAGCCAAAACCATCAATAAAGAGAATTAATACTTTTTCGTCCTTTTCTAAAAAATTCTGAGCATCATAAAAGGTATTCATAACACTTGTCTCAGGTGGGTTTAATATTATACCCTTTACATCCTGAATCCCTTTTTTCCCACCTTCTTCTAACAAATCAATTCGGTTTTCAGCAAGCCTTAAATAAGCCCTTCCATCCACCCACCTATATTCACCTAAGGAGCCCATTGCCAGGAGCCTATCTTCTGGCTCCAGGGAAATTAAATCTTTTATTCTTACAATTTTTTGTTCAGTATATATACTGGTTTCATAAATACCTCCTTGATGTTCAATTGCAGCTTTACCTTCAAAATATGCGAAAACAGTATTTGGCATGCAATATAGGTTACCAGGACTTATATTCATGATATTTTCTTCACTGCTAATAAGGTTAACACCGTAGTCCCAGTTTTCCTGTTTTGATACTAGGACGATTTCCCTTATTTCTTTGATATTACTACTCACAGGATGTTTAGGATTTATAAATTCCCAGGCATTTTTTGCAGAAAATCCAATATAACATTCCTCAATACCTACAGCATCGATCTTAGCAATTAATCCGTCTTGCCCCACCAGCAACAATTCATATTCTTTGGCAAGGGGTTTTGTAATATCTATAAGACTCTGCAGAGTCAGGCAAGTTCTTTTTTCATCCTTGACCTCAATCTCCACCGTCTCAAAATCTTCCATATTTCTTACTAGCAAAGCCTTCTCAACATCCCCAATTATTTTGAAAAAAGGTATATAGCCATCAGGATTATTGCCTATAAGAGTAGAATTACAACCTGCTATAGAGGAACTCATTGCAAGCAAAATCATAGCAATTATCGTAGACCTGTTAAATATATTAAACACACAATCCCTCCATTAACAAATATTTTGAAAAGGTTTTTGCAAATTGCAAAAACCTTTTACTTATACTAAAGTTCATTGTTTATTAAATTGACATTTCTAAATTGCTTTAAAATATTGTGGGCAATAATACCTCCAACCCCACCTGATAAAGCACTTACACTTATGCTTAAAATCAAAGGGATGGTCGGTAATCTGAAGAAAATAGCATTTACTAGAAGTGTACCGCTGATATTAGCAGCAATTCCCGATAAAAAACAACAATTTAAACAGCATCCCCTATGATTCATTAGCAGTAATATTATATCTATAGAGACACCAGGCAATAAATAAGTAATAATGCTTACAATGCCGTGGCTGCCGAAAATACCTACTGATACTACCATGATGGCCTGCACCAAGGCAATAACTGTGGCGGCCCCCCTTTTTTCTACTAGGCCTGCCCCTAGGACCAGCCATAACATATAGAAACCTCCGGCTACAACACCACCGGGTATGTAAAGGGGCCCTGTAATAATATGGGCTAGAGGAACTATAAATGGTTTGATGGCAATTCCTATGGATGCCATCATGGCCATAATTACTAAATCATAGACCGTGAATTTTTTTAAAAATCCTTTTCCAATCATTTTTTCTGCCCCCTCATTTTTGTCTTAAATCCTCTTATCTTATTACTTCTATAGAAAGTATTTCTTCTAATTCTAAATTTTTAGATGAAGATGATAGGGATGGCATTCCCTTGAAAATCACGCAGGGCACACCCTTATCATTTTTGCATAATAAACCTTTATGAATATCTTCAGCCTTGATTTCTATTTTTGAGCCAGCAAGGGCCGAAAAGACATATTTTTCGCCTTTAGCAAAGTCCACCATCCTAAAAAGACTTTCAAGACTAATCCCCCTTCTTTGGTCAATTTCTAGCATTTCTATTTTATCATAAAGTCTGTCATTAGACACCCATGCAGTTTCTCCGTGGGAGAAGAAAAGTATATCTCTGACCGTCATACCCTTTGGCATATCGGGCGACAAAAAGGCTGGTACATCATCACCCGTTATCTTGATATAGGCATCCACAAAATTCAACATGGTCTCATTTTTTTCTAAACCATCTAGGGCCTTAATAAAAACAGTATTTGAATCGTTGCCATCCTTGGATCCCGTGAAAAAATCTTGGTTATTTATTGCTTTATCAATACTTTCATTATATGCATAATCCTCTAAATCAACAGTTTCTTTAAAAGTTTCTAAAAATATAATTTGTCCAATATCACTGTGTTCAACATTTTTTACCACTTCAATTTTTTCTAGATTTGCCACCCAGTACATTGCCCTTTCCTCTGGAATCACCACTCTTATGGGTATTTCATCAGGTTTTAGCGGTCCACCGTCTATTTCATAGGTCAGTATAATATCCCGTACATGGAGTATTTCCTCCGGAACCTCTACCGAATAACCATCCCCAGCTACAAACCTTATGGCAGCCAAATCTTTTTGACTGACTCCGTATTCATTCAAAATTTCCTCCAGGAGGGTGCCAGTCGCCTCGTAATGGGTTTCTCCTCCACTAGAACTGACGGCCACAACGGATTTACTTATGGCTGGAAATTCCTTTATTTTTTGAATTGATAGATTTATTTCTTTATCCTTTAAACCTACCATGAGAATATCATAATCCATATCATCACTTCCTTCTTGATTCGTTTGTATAGTTGGGGAACCAGGCTTAGAACATGCTGTCATAATTAGAATTAAACATATCATTAGCAAAAACAATTTCTTTGTATCGTTTAGAACCATTTATTTCACTCCTCTTTTTAGCATATACTCCTTGAAAATCGAATGTTAAAACGAGACAATTTAATTTCAGACATGGGCTAGTATAACTTAATTATCGCCTCAAAAAAACTCCTTTTTTTCAAAAAAAGGAGTCTAAAGCTAAATAAAAAAACACCAAAAAGGTGTATTATCCAATAGCTTACTATTGTTTCATTCACTCCTTTCCATAACGGGAGGCACAACTGTTTCCAGCTATACCCTTTCGATTTATATTCCATGAGTGGTCACACCCTACTAGGAAGATAAATTCGGAGATATTTGTTTGTTAAATTTTATTCATATACAGTTTAACCTAAATAGCAGGTCTTGTCAATATTTAACGATTCTTACGATAGTGTCAATATTTTGTAGGAAAATAATAATTATACTTTCCCCTTGTTTGATG